>CAZDXY010000167.1:0-5545 GCA_964509385.1 uncultured Rikenellaceae bacterium | reverse complement strand
GAAAATGGAATTGAAAAGAACGCTGCGAGGGAAAGTTGGGCGTTATGATTTAAGAGAGCCAGCGCGCAAAAATTTCCTTTGGCTAGCGCACGGGCGAGCGCAGAACAGATTGAGATAAAGAAGAAAAGTACAGGCACCAACAACGGGTACATCGCATGCCCCAGGGCTGGTTGATTAGGAAATTATCCTGTTTCAATGTAAATTTAACGGGTGGATACGAAAATCGCCCTGAACCGACGGGGCACGCAACGTACCCTCAACCGTTAGCGGTCATGCAAGAAAAAATCCCAGACAAACATTCATAAAGTAACTTAAGAAAAATATTTTAAAAATATAGTTAGATGTGTCTAATTATATTGTATATTTGCATCGTAATAATTTTGATAATGCAAAGAAGCTTAGAACAAATATTGAATTCAATTTTACATTCAAGTGAGATACTTGAAGAAGAAATGAAACAAGAAACAGATTTGAAGAATCTGACATCAAGACAACTGTATTGCATTGAATTAATTAAGGTTTTGCAGAATCCTTCACTTACTGAATTGGCTGAGAAAATGAATATTGCCAAAGCATCAATATCTGTAATGATTGAAAGACTTGAGAAAAACAATTTTCTACATAAAGTTGCCTCGGATAATGATAGGCGAAGTGCGCATGTTCATTTGACTGAGAAAGGCGAAAAAGCCGCCTCTTTACACACAGAGTTGCATAAAAGAATAGCAGATTTGCTGACCGAAGGAATGACTGAATCAGAAAAAGAAATTCTAATTGTATTGTTAAATAAATCTGTCAAATCATTGAATTGCTTTACCGAGTCGGTTCGATAATTAGATAGGGCTAACTATATTTAGTTTATGGATAAAACAAGAGCAGGATACATCGAAGGAACTATTTCAGTAATTGTAAATAGCATTCTTTTCGTTTTAAAATTTTGGGCTGGGGCCGTAACGGGTTCAATTGCGTTAACAGCAGACGCATGGCATACGCTTTCAGATTCCTTAAGTTCAATAATAGTTATTGTTGCTGTTAAGTTGTCATCAAAAAAACCTGACACTGAGCATCCTTTTGGACATGGTCGCTGGGAGCAGATTGCAGCCTTATTTATTGCGTTCCTTCTTGGTGTAATTGCGTTTGATTTCCTTAAAGATTCATTTATTCAATTTAAGAGTCAGGAATCCACTGAATTTGGTGCAATTGCCATCGTAGTTACTATAATCTCGATTGTTGTTAAGGAAGCATTAGCACAATACGCCTTTTACATTGGACGAAAAACGGAAAATGTTAGTATCAAAGCAGATGGTTGGCATCACCGTACTGATGCTCTTTCATCGGTAGTTGTTTTGGTTGGGATTTTATTTGCGAATAAATTCTGGTGGATTGATAGTGCCTTAGGTGCAATTATTTCAATAATGTTGTTTTATGCCACTTATCAAATTGCAAAGGAGGCAATAAACAAATTGCTTGGCGAAAAACCGAGTTCAGAATTAATTGAAAAAATTAAAAAATCGCTTCAACAGTACGATATAGAGAATATGCAACTGCATCATTTTCATATTCATAATTATGTGGGACATCAGGAGTTGACTTTTCACATTAAGATTAGAAATGATTTAACTATTGAGGAAGGACATAGAATAGCTACGGAAATTGAAAATAATATTGAAGAAAAATTTGGTATTGTTTCAACTATTCACATTGAGCCTATGACTTTTAATCATAGTACAGACTAAAACATACAGATATGGAATTAATCGGAAAACCACCAATCAACCCTTTACTGTTTTATACAGGCAAAATTTCGGGATATATTACTTGGATTAGTTTTATTTATAATTTAACCAGAGATGGTTTTGGTGGCAATTTAGTTTTCAATTTCACGGAAATAGTTGCATTTAGTTTATTTGCTTTAGGGCTAATATTTTCAGTTGTCAGTATTTTAGATATTGGCTCATCAATACGTTTAGGTTTACCAAACGAAGATACAGTGTTGAAATCTAAAGGTATTTATAGAATCAGTCGAAACCCAATGTATGTTGGGTTTGGTTTGTTTACTATTTCCTCAATGATATATACCATGAATTATACAATTATTGCCCTTGGATTATTCAGCCTAGTTGTGTATCATTTGATAATCAAAAGTGAAGAGAAGTTCTTGTTAAATCGATTTGGTGATGACTATGAAGTATATAGAAAAAAAGTAAAGAGATATTTGTAAAACTATGAAAAGAAAAATACTTATATACGGAGCAGGAGTAATTGGTTCTACTTATGGAGGCTTAATGGCAAAGTTAGGGCATAACGTAACCTTACAAGCTCGCAACAATCGGCTGAGCGAACTACTCGAAAAAGGACTGTTGCTTAATAGAATAAATCAAGTAAAACCCGAGAAGATTTCTGTTGAAGTTATTGATGATTCACAATCATTAGATAGTTATGATTATGTATTTGTGACAATGAGAAATGACCAAATAAAATCTGCATTATCATCCCTTTCTAAAATTAACACATCATGTTTTGTTTTCATGGTCAATAATCCGTTGGGCTATAAAGATTGGATAAAAGAACTTGGAGAAGAAAGGGTTTTGCCTGCATTCCCAGGTTCTGGAGGTAAAATTGAAAATGGTATAGTTTACTATGAAATTGTATCGAAATTAATACAACCTACAACACTTGGGGAATTGAATGGTAAAAAAACGGAAAGATTAGAAGACTTAAAAAATATACTTAGGAACTCTGGTTTTAATGTTTCAATCTCAAAAAAAATGGATGCATGGCAAAAAAGTCATGTCGCTATGGTCGCACCCTTAGGTACTGCAATATATTATGATGGAGGGAATAATTACAGCGTTTCAAGAAACAAGGAAGCAATTAGCCAAATGAATAAGGCTTTAAAAGAGAATTTTAATTTTCTAAAAAAGTCAGGTATCGGAATCGAACCTTTAAAGCTTAATGTTTTCCTATTTTTACCACTATGTATTTTAAATATAATAATGCGAATAGTTTTTAACACAAAATGGGCAGAAACTGTAATAAGCAACCATGCACTTAACGCAAAACAAGAGATGGAATTGATAAGTAATGAATTTTTAGAATTAGCTGAGGAGAAAGGATTTAAACTTGATGAATTTAGAAGATTACTGAAAAAATAATGCACGAACCGCTAACATCGTGTATAAAACATTGGGGTTTAAGTGGTTAATTCAAGCGTTCTGTCCCGCATCAACTTTTGTGTTGGCGGATAGATACGAAGCCCGCAATCCCCAACGTTTCATACACGCAACCGTTGCCAAACATACTAACAAACAGCAGCACAACTATATGAGCATAATCAGACCTAGATTTAATGACTTTTATAATATTCCTTTAACACAAGAAGAAGTTGATTTTGCAATACCATTTCTTGATGAAGATATTCCATTATACCTTGACCCATTTTTACTTTGGAAATCACCATCAATGCAAGACAATTCACTTCATTTATCAATTACCAATAGCTTTAATTATTTGGGATTTCTGGCTAAAAAAGGAAATGAAAAAGAAGCAATAGAAATCTTAATTAGAGCATCAGAATGCAATGAAGTTGGTTTTGGTAATTCTAAAACAAAAGTAGGAAAACGAATTGGAAATAATTTGGCTAAAAGTGTAACTGATTTATTCTCTTCAATACCTCAGATTTCAAAATCAGGATTTATCCATTTTGAAGAAATACAATTATTGGTTGATAATTTCTCAAAAGACAGAGTGAGTGACATTGCGTGTAATTTTATCCAGTCTTTCCTTGTTGATTATACAATTGAACAATGTGAAAAGTACAATATCCCAATTGAAAAAACAGTTCTTGAAAATCTTTATGACCAAAAGTCATTCAAGTTCACAACAGAGGAAACTTTTCTTCCAATAAACCCTTTAACCAAAACTCCCATTCTTCTTGTTCCAAAAAGGTGGCTACGATTTATTCCTTGGATTAATGTTGATGACTATTTCAAAAGCTTTTATTTAAAAAACATACAAGACAAAGGTGAAGCGTTCCCTAACAGAATTAAACTATTAAGTTTTAATAGAGCAAATTACGATTTAATTAAAACCTACACAGAGATAAAAGAAATGCAATTTGAGAATTGCAAAAACGACCCCTTATTTAATCAAATACCTGTTATATCAGCGAAAAGGAAGATTTCAACAATATCGAGATTGCCAACAGGTAAAACGGATAATGCAGATCTTAAATACGAAGATAATACTTGCCAATTAATGGCTTCTTTAGTTTATCCTCATTTGGATTTTGCTAAAGAACAAAGCAGAACAGAATCAGGTATGCAAATTAGAGACTTGATATTTTATAATAATCGTTCAACTGATTTTTTACAAGAAATTTACGACACATATAATTGCAAGCAAATTGTAATGGAATTGAAAAATGTTAAGGAAGTAAAGCAAGAACACATATTACAATTAAATAGATATCTAAAAGACCAATTTGGTAGTTTCGGTATAATAGTTACAAGAAAACCACCGCCTAAGAAAGTAATTCGTAATATTATAGATTTATGGTCAGCTCAGAGAAAATGTATACTAGTTCTTGACGATACAGATTTAAAGATGATGACACAGGTATTTGAAAGCAAACAGCGTTACCCAATTGAAGTAATTAAAAAGAAATATATAGAATTTACAAGGGCTTGCCCCTCTTAATACAAAAATTATGACAGAAGAAGAAGTTAACCAATTTGAAAAAACACAAAGTCAATTAAATGGGTTACACATTGAAATTGGTCTGCTTTCAAAAAAAAATCCAAATGATGCAGTTAATAAGTTTAAACTGAAATTTATTAATAAAACGATAGAGGAATCCAATGAACTACTTGGCGAAGAATATAAGCCATATCAAGAATTTGAGAAATTCGAAGAGGAAGATATGCCAACAACAAGTGATGTAACAATGATGCTTGAACAATACTTAAATTGTTTAGAAAAGCTACGAAGTGATAATTTGGAATATGGGACAGGAAGTTACTATTGGGTAATTGATGGAGAAATTTCTGATATTAAAACAGCAAATCCATTTAAATTTAAGAGGTAGACAATGGCAAAAAATAAATTACCAACAGAAGCATTTGTGGAAAAGTTTGAAATGCTTTCAGGTCTACTGCATTCAGTATATTCTGAAATGAAAGAATTTTCAAAAAAGAAACCAGATGATGCTTTAAACAAATTTAAAGTTGCTAACATAAATAGAGTACTAGAGAAAATTAAGGAATTACTAAAAGATGACCCAACTATTGAGTTCTTGGACTTACTTGATGATGAAACTCTCCCCACAAATAGTGATGCAATTTTGATTATAAGTCAATATTCTGCTTCAACACAAACATATAGAGGTAAATTCACTAATGAATGGGGAAACTGGAAGACCTTTAAAAGCCCAACAAGTGAGGATGAGGATTAAAGTACGTTTGGTAATAAATAGGAATATGAGCGGCGTGCAACACCCAGCGATTATTCCCGGTTGAACTACATCTGCGGGATAGTCGCTATGCACTTA
>CAZDXY010000166.1:0-5624 GCA_964509385.1 uncultured Rikenellaceae bacterium | reverse complement strand
CTGAAAAAGGTCAGTTCCTGAGAATCCAAGAGAGTTGTTAGACAAACTCCCGTTATGGGCAAGCGTGTGCCTTGAATGACAACGATCAAATGACCGAAGTCAATGCTGTAACTAAGATGAGGGAGGGCCCCTCGCAGGTATCGTACAGGCGGGACCTGCAAACAACCCTACGGTGCTTTCCGGAAAAATGCCGGGAGGTATTGAACGGAATAGGGAAAAAGTCCGGTTGGACGGATTATGTAAGGATAGAAAAGATGAACGAAAGTGAACCCCCGTTGAGGTGCCGTGAAAACGAACTTCCTGTCAAAACTGCCGTACACTTACTGCGGAGGATCAGCGTAGCGGAGAACCTGTTTACCGGCTACGTGGCAGGCGTCATAGAGGGGGCATGATTTCTATTCAGGCTTAGTTATGGAACAAGGGAAGTCATACAAAAATGAAAAGGGAAAGGCACAAGCAGGGCAAACACCTGTAAGTCCGAATACCGATGTTTTGTATGATGTCGGACTCAGCCATAGTAGTGTTGAAGCTTCTGTAATGGGAGTTGAGCGAAGGGCTGAGGTAACACAGTTGAGGTTACCGCTGACAACCCCAAAAAGGGGGAGGGATAGCGGAGCTGAGACGAAAAGTATACCTATTACCAAGAGAATGGTCTGGGAATCCTACAAAAAGGTCAGGAAAAACAAAGGAGCAGCAGGAATAGATGATGAGACTATTGTAATGTACGAGGAGCGTCTTGAGAACAACCTGTACATTCTATGGAATCGTATGAGTTCCGGAAGCTACTTTCCACCCCCTGTACTTGAAGTTGAGATACCTAAGACCGATGGAAGGAAGCGAAAACTTGGCGTTCCCACGATCAACGACAGGGTAGCTCAACAAGTAATCAAGAGCTACCTTGAACCCAGATTTGAGGCCCAGTTCTCACCACAGTCTTATGGTTATCGTCCGTTAAAAAGTGCTCATCAGGCAGTGGAACAGGTTCGCAAGAACGTAAGACGCTACCATTGGGTGATTGATATGGACATATCCAGTTTCTTTGACAAGATGTCGCATGAGCTTCTAATGAAAGCAATTGATCGGCACGTTCAGGAAAAATGGGTAAAGATGTATATCACAAGATGGTTAGAGGCGCCCATTGAAGACAGGAAAGGGAACAAACGCTTGCGGAACGGAGAGGGAACACCACAGGGAGGGGTAATAAGTCCCCTGCTGGCAAATCTGTTTCTCCATTATGCTTTTGACAGGTGGCTTGAGAAGACTTATCCAAACTTATGCTTTGTAAGGTATGCAGACGATATTATCGTTCACTGCAATAGTTTGACAGAGGCTGAGGAAGTATTGAAAGCAATCAGGAAAAGGTTTGGGGAATGTAGTTTGCATCTGAATGAAAAGAAGACCAGGATTGTGTACTGTAAGAAAGATCACCGAAAGGACAAATTCAAAACAGTACAGTTTGATTTTCTGGGATTCAGCTTCCAACCCAGACCTACATCCAATCCTAATGGTGAGATGTTTCTGGGCTATGATTGTGCGATTAGCCGAAAGAGTGAAAATAAGATTGTGGAAGAGTTCCGAAGATCTGAGTTTCATCGCTGGACAACAAGTAGCATTTACCGGATTGCGGAAGCATTTAATCCCATGATCCGCGGATGGATTAACTATTATGGAAAGTTCAGGATGCACAAGCTGATGCGTATCTTCCGTATCTTTCATTGGAGGCTGATCAAATGGGCGGTAAAAAGGTATGAGCGTTTTGCTCGACCATTGATTACATGACAATTAAGTACAAACGATAAAAAATACTCCCGTACCCTTGACAACTTAACCATGACAAGAAAACTCTGTGCTTTCTATCAGGACTTTGCCCGCGCGCAAAAATTTTAAAATAAAAAAGTTCCTTCAATGGCAGCACATTTGCAAGCCCCTCCTTATCCTAGCACACAGCCAAAGCTTGCAAAAGAGCTGCCAATAGACCATTAAAATAAATTACTTTTGGTAAATGACAGATGTTCACGATAAAAAAACCAGAAGTTATAACATGAGCCGTATAAGATCAAAAGGTACAAAACCGGAGATCTTGGTACGCAAATACCTATTCAGTCAAGGATTCAGATATAGATTAAATGTTAAAAGCCTTCCAGGAACACCTGATATTGTTTTGGCCAAATATAAGACTGTAATATTTATTCATGGTTGTTTCTGGCATGGTCATGAAAACTGCAGATATTTTGTCATTCCGAAAACACGAACAGAGTGGTGGATTGATAAAATTACTCATAATAAAATCCTCGATGTTGAAAATTTGGCAAAATTGAAAGCTAATGGGTGGAATGTATTAGTTATTTTTGAATGTGAATTGATGAAAGACAAACGAGAAAGAACATTACGTGAAATCACAACTAACTTATATTGATTTATTTGCTGGAGCTGGAGGACTCTCAGAGGGTTTTATCAGAGAAGGATTTCAACCTGTTGCTCATGTTGAAATGGATCAAGAAGCTTGTGATACTCTTAAAACTAGACTTGCCTATCATTACTTGCTGAGAAATAATAATTCTCAGACCTATAACTCTTATCTTAAAAATAGTATTTCAAGAAAAACTTTATGGGAACAAATTCCGGATTCATTGATAGAGTCTGTTATAAACGCTGAAATTTCAAAAAAAACAATAAACAATATTTTTTTAAAGATTGATTCCCTGACTGATAAAAATAAAATTGATTTAATTATTGGAGGGCCCCCATGTCAGGCATATTCTCTTGTTGGAAGAAATCGTGATCCAAATGGAATGAAAGGAGACAAAAGAAATTTTCTTTTCCGATATTATGCTGAATTTTTAAAACGATACCAACCAAAATACTTTGTTTTTGAGAATGTATTAGGTTTATTAACTGCTGGGGAAAAAAGATACCTGATTGAAATGATTCAATTGTTTGAATCGGTTGGATATTCCGTTGCAGAACCTACAATTATTAATGCTGAGGAATACGGGGTATTACAGAAACGCAGAAGAGTGATTATAATTGGAAGAAAGGGAAAAAGAAAATTCAATTTCCCGGAATTGAATAAAACTCCAAATCATTGGCAGATACAGAAAGACTTATTCTATGATTTACCCAAATTGAAACCTGGAGAAGAAATCCACATATCAAAGTACACAAAACCAATTAATGAATATCTAAAAAGTACTGAAATCCGTAATGGTATTGATTTTGTAACTCAGCATATTGCACGACCCCATAACCAAAGAGACTTAGAAATATACTCTATTGCAATAGACAAATGGGTTAACAGACATATAAGATTGAAATATTCGGACCTTCCAGCCAACCTACAAACACACAATAATAAGGAAGCTTTTTTAGATCGGTTTAAAGTAGTCAATC
This sequence comes from uncultured Rikenellaceae bacterium, assembly GCA_964509385.1. Lineage (GTDB taxonomy): Bacteria > Bacteroidota > Bacteroidia > Bacteroidales > Tenuifilaceae > MWFE01. Next base: position 2,234 of record CAZDXY010000166.1, on the reverse strand, counting down.
CTGATGGACATGCCCACACATTGGTTGCCCATATTGCAAAAGACGGACATTACTATATCTATCCTGATCTAAAACAGATAAGATCAATTTCTGTACGTGAAGCAGCAAGAATTCAATCATTTCCAGATGATTATTATTTTGAAGGAGGGAGAACTGCAGCATTTAAGCAAATAGGGAATGCAGTACCACCACTAATGGCAGTTGCTCTTGCAAAAAAAATCAATGAGTATCTGAAAAATAATTGACCCATTTATTATTTATTCATTCATTACATTTATTAATATATAATGAATATTTTGCATATATTCGTACTATATTATTAGTACCTTTAATATATGGATAAATCTCTTAGAAGAAAAAGATTTGAAAATGTTGCAGGAAAACGCGTTCAATCAATAATTGAAAAGACCACTATCCTAGGTAATTGCTCAAATAAAAACAATTACGAATATAATGAGCAGGATATTAGAAAGATGTTTAATGCAATAAGAACAGTATTAAAAATTACTGAGAATAGGTTTTTAAGCGAGTTAAATAAGAAAGGATCGAAAAAATTTAATTTCTAAAAATGGCAGATACTAAATGGGCATTTGCCCCTACTGGTGGTGGCTCTGTTGATGGTATCAATAATCCAATGATCTCTCATTTTACTGGGAACTTCAACTATCACCTTGCAAGAGAGATTATTCAGAATTCATTGGATGCAAAATTAAATGCAGATGATCCAGTATATGTAAAATTCACTTTGGAAGAATTTGATAAAAATGATATTCCGGGGTACGAAGAATTCAAGAACATTTTACAAGAATGCAATAAATTTTGGCCTAAAGAACAAATTGACACACATAAATTTCTTAATAACGCATTAAACTGTCTCGAAAAACCTGTTATATCTGTTTTAAAATGCTCCGATTACAATACTATTGGCCTTGAGGGAGCTGATGACGATTTAAAAGGAAGCTGGTTCAGTTTAGTAAAATCAAGAGGTGCCAGTTCAAAATTACTAGGTGAAGGAGGTTCATTTGGTATTGGAAAAGGGGCTCCATTTGCAGCATCAAATTTGAGAGCCTTATTTTATTTTTCCAAGAGCCATAAGTCATTTCCAATTTTTCAAGGGATTGCTGAATTAGTCAGTTTCAAAAAGGATAATGATGTAAAACGTGGAAGTGGTTCTTATGGCATTGATGGCTATTCATCAATCAGGAGATATGAAAATATCCCTAGAATATTTACCAGAAAATCTGGTGAATCATCAGGCGTTGATATCTATATCATGGGATTTAAGAAAGCCGATAATTGGATAGACGAGTTAGTAAAATCTGTTTTACGAAATTTCTGGTATGCAATATTTAGGAAAGAACTAATGGTTGAAGTTGCTGAAACAAAAATTGATAAGAACTCATTAGAAAAATTATTAATAAAATATTTTGCTAATGAAAAACTTAAAGATGATATTGAACCAACCGGTAATCCTTTATCCTATTATAATACTATTAAATCGGGTTTGAAATTTCCGAAAACCCTTAAAGTTCTTGGGGAAGTTGAATTTTATTTTTACGAAATCCCCGAACACATGAACTATGTTGCAATGCTAAGAAAACCACATATGGTAGTATTTTCAAAAGCCTACCGTTTCCCTGGCAACTATTGCGGTGTTTTTATTTGTGACAATGAAAAAGGCAACCAGGTTCTCAGAAAAATGGAGCCTCCTGCTCATAATAAATGGGAGCCTGAATCATATGGTGATGATGGATATAAAATTCTAAATGAAATTCATGAGTGGATTAGAGAAATATTAAAATCCCAGTTGACACTGAAACCTAGTGGGAAACTTGAAATTCCGGATTTATATAAGTATCTGCCTTATGATGAAGGTACTGAAGAAGGAGATGGTCTTGGAAACAGGGATTATGATGAAAAAGAATCAGATGAAGAAAGTTCACATCAACTTCAAAAAAAGGAGGAACAGAAAAATGGTCCTATTATCAAGCCATACAAACCTTCGATAAGCAATAAAAAAGAAGAAACTGGAATTGGTGGTGGAATGAGGGGAGATAAAGATCAGAAAAAAAATAAAAACATAAAAGGTGAAGGAGTCGGGGGAGATTCACCCGAAAAAAGAGCTCTTACTTCAAAAGAAATCGCAATTGTCTCATTTATAAATAAAAAAATTCCTGATGTTTTAACGACGGACTAAACTGATACCACCTACCGGTAAAAACTGATACCACCCT
>CAZDXY010000165.1:0-5752 GCA_964509385.1 uncultured Rikenellaceae bacterium | reverse complement strand
AAACTCAAAAAATTAAAAATTTTCTAGCTTAACTCTTTGTCCGAATCGAGTTTAAAATATTATTAATAAATCATTTAGTCTATTTGAAAAATACTTTCACTCTATTTTACGATTATTTGGTCAATTTTTTTTGGATAATGAATTTCTTTACAGTAACTTGTTGTTCATTTTCTACCCTTTGCAAAACCATAAACCATGAAGAAAAAAATACTTTTTACCCTTATCACCCTCTTTGCAACAGCAGTTGCATTTTCTCAGGGAGTTCAAGTTGTAGGGACCAATCTAACCGTTAGAGCAGGTACATATGTAACCCTCAATGGACAAGATCTAACATTTGATGTTTCAGGAACTACACCCGGGCAGATTTACTTACGGGGCACAATTTTCCTTACAGGGGACATTGATAATAAGACATCCGTCAGCCCATTTGCGAATCCAGGAGTAAATACAGGAACATTGGTTTTAAACGGAACGAGTTCCAGCTCTTTTTGGGGAAGCGCCTCAATAGGTGTTCATCATTTAACTTTAGACAAGGTTAATGGCGATTTGAATATGAATTGTCCAGCTATTGTTTATGGTGAGCTTAACCTTGCAAAGGGAATCATAAATAATTCCTCAAACCCTCTCACTCTTGAGCTGGTCGCTACCGTTAAGGATGGCAAGGGTAGCGCGTTAAGCCATGTTACTGGCGAAATGAAAAAGAAGGGGAACGCTACATACAATTCCTTTGTTTTTCCATTGGGCACAGGAGAGTACTACCGACCCGTTGGATTTACCGGAATATCAAGTGCAACTACTTTCACTGCATGGCACGTTGAGGATGATCCAGAAGCTGGTTGGGTAACTGGTCCGCTGGTGGGTAATGAGGTTAATGGAACAGAGATTTACCTGGTTAGTGGTGTCGAGCATTGGGTACTATACCCCAGCCCAACTGTGGCCGCTAAGGTACAACTTTCGTGGGACGATCAGTATAGTCAGGTATCGGGACACCCCAGCAACCTGCTGGCAGCAATATGGAATGGATCGGCTTGGCAAAACATGGGTTCTTCGTGGGTTGATATGGACGAACGAATGATGGAAAGTTACTCCTCAACCAGCTCATACAACTGGTTTACCCTGGCTACCTCCGATGTGCCTCATCCAATGGGCGATGTAAATACCGACTACTATGTCAATGTGCTTGATGTAGTATGGGTTGTTAGCCACATAAATGGTGCCCCTCCCACTGGGTTTGCATTTGATCTCGGTGATTTAAACGGTAATGAAGTGATCGATGTCGGGGACTTAACCCTGCTGATCGCTCTGATATTAGATGGTGCTAAACCAGTTAAAAAGTCCATGAGTAACGAAACAGCAGCGATTCACCTCTGTGAGGATGGTACGGTTACGCTTACCAGCGAGGGAAACCTTACTGCAATTCAGTTTGGATTTACCGATGTATTCCCCGATATGGACATAGAGTTACTGGTAGGTACTGATCATACGTTGGCATACAACGACACTACAGCACGAGGTGTTATCTATAGCATGAGCAATACCCCCTTCCCTGCAGGTGAAATACCTTTAATGAGGATAAGTGAAGTTGATTTATTAGACATTCATTGGGGAAAAACAGTAGCTTCAAACACCGAGCACCAAATTGTCACGTTAATTGCCACTACTTTCCATACCACTTCAGTTATTAATTTAATTGATAGGGTGAGCCTTTCAGTATACCCTAATCCAAGTGCTGGAAGTTTTACCCTGGACATAAATATTCCAATGGAATCAATTATCGAAATTCAGCTGGTTGATATTACAGGAAATATTGTTAAGAAATTTTCACCTCAAAAATTTCAACCCGATATTCACCAAATACCAATTATTCTCCAACCTGGCATGGCCAGTGGATTATTTACGCTTAGAGTGGCTGGATATAGTACCACAGGGGAACTTCTGTTCATTAAGCGGGAGAAGGTATTAATCCTGAAGTAAAAAAAGCAAGAAAATAATCGAATAAAACTACAAACACATAATTTTTTAAGTTATGCAAGGAATATCATTTACACAAAACTTACGGGCATGGATAGTAGTTGCCCTTCTCGCTTTTCCCACATTACTTATGGGACAAGGCGTAGTCATAACTGAGACATCGGGGGCATCAACCCCCCATGCCTCATCCATTCTGGATGTTCGGTCCACCGATAAGGGGATGCTCATACCCCGACTCACGACAGTTCAGCGGCAGGCCATCGCATCGCCCGCCAACGGATTACTGGTGTACGACACCAACGAGAATAGCTTCTTTTACTACGATGCCTCTAAGAGTGGCTGGGTAGGCGTGGTCAACTACAACCCCCAACCGGCAGCCGATGAACCCATCTTCGTGGTGCGCAACAGCGAGGGGTATATAGTGTTTGCCGTTTACGAGAAGGGTGTTCGCATGTACGTGGAGGACGATGCCAAGGACAATAAGGGCAATAAGAGCGGATTTGCCATAGGCGGTCTCACTGGATTCAAGGATAACGAGACGGAGTACTTCCGGGTAACGCCCGACAGCGTTCGGATATTCCTTCGGGAGCCAACCGGGAAGGGCAACAAGGGGGGATTTGCCATAGGTGGGCTTACGGGGTTCAAAGCCGACACGGTGGCGCTGATGTTCGTGGCGCACGACAGCACTCGCTTCTATATCGATACCGAGACAGCCACAGGAGGGGGCAAGGGCAACAAGGGTGGTTTCGCCATAGGCGGACTGACCGGTTTCAAGAACCTGCCCGAAGAGTACCTAAGAGTGACCCGTGATAGCACTCGAGTTTACGTAAACACGGATGCAACAACTAAGGGCAACAAGGGAGGCTTTGCCATTGGTGGACTAACAGGATTAAAAGGCGATACCATAAACTTTATGTTCCTCACTCCCGATAACTACTTCATTGGGCATAAGGCGGGTATGAATACAGTACCAGCTCCTGATCCATTAGAAGGAGGTAAGTTCAACTCATTTATTGGCTATGAATCTGGTAAAACCAACATAGTCGGTAAGTTCAATACCTTTATGGGTTATCAAACTGGTATGCTAAATACAGGTTCAGACAATACTTTTATTGGATATAAGGCAGGGATGTCTCACGAAAGTCTTGGGGGGAATGTTTACATTGGTAGCAAGGCGGGTATGAATGCGACTCTAGGAGAAAAGAATGTATTCATTGGAGAATCGGCGGGAACCAATACCACTTCAGGTAAAAACAACATTTTTCTGGGTCTGGAATCAGGGTTCAGTAATTTGGGAGGTAGTTTCAATGTATTTATGGGAATTAGGGCTGGTAAAAACAACCAAGTTGGTGAGAGTAATATTTTTATTGGAAATAGAAGTGGTTTTAAAAATACTGAAGGTACAAACAATGTTTTTTTGGGTAATCAAACAGGTCACGAGAATATTTCAGGAGCTTACAATACATTTTTGGGATTTGAGGCTGGTTTTAACAATAAAGATAGTAGCAATACATTTATAGGATATATGACAGGGAAAGCCCATTTAAATAGAGGGGGAAATGTTTATATTGGAGGAAATGCTGGCGGAAACTCCACAAATGGATTACATAACGTATTCATTGGTGAATCAACAGGGTACAGCACCACATACGGAATGAAAAACGTTTTTATCGGGTATCAATCCGGATACAAAAACACAGGTGAAGAGGGAAATGATACCCTTGGTTGCTATAATGTCTTCCTTGGGTATAAATCAGGATATGAAAATACAACAGGATTCTTCAATACAGCCATTGGCCCTGAGGCGCTTCTTGTTAATACCACAGGTTATAATAATTTGGCTATTGGTTACCAGGTACTTCAAAGCAACACTCTAGGACACAATAATACTGCAATTGGAAATCAATCGTTACAGAATAATACTGAGGGATATCAAAATATTGCAATCGGTCTTTGGGCATTGAAGGATCATGAAAGCGGCTTCAATAATTTAGCTCTTGGTAACATTGCCATGCAGTTCAATGTCGATGGACAAGGAAATACAGCTTTAGGCAGCGCGGCTTTATACGGAAATACTAATGGAAATTATAACGTAGCAGTTGGTGAGGCTGCATTACTTGGTGCACAGGGAAGCAGCAATACTGCTGTTGGTAGAAATGCACTAGCATTACTGGCAAGTGGAGACTTTAATACTGCTATTGGTCATAATGCCACCCCGTTGAATTCAAATACCTATACCAATTCAACTGTCATTGGAAATGGTGCCATTATGACCGCTTCAAATCAAGTAAAATTAGGGAATGGATCTATTGAAACGTTTTACTGCATGGGCGCATATTATTCTACAAATAGTAGTGCACCCAATATGTATGTTAACTCTTCTGGTCAAATAATGCGTAGTACAGCCTCTGTACCAACTGGCTCGGGTGCTGCAAACGCTCTTGCAGTTTGGTCAGACGCAAATACGCTTAATTCATATTCTACTTTAAACTGGGATAACTCAAATTTAAGATTAGGTGTTGGTACTACAGCACCATCTTACAACATTTCGTTTAACGGTAATGCAGCCCGTACAATTGGTGCTGAAAGGAGAAATTTAGGGATGTTAGATAACGGGTTTAACCTTACAATAAATGCAGGTGGCTCAAGGATAAGCACTACTGATGCAAACGGAGGTAACTTAATTTTAGCATCTGGAATCTCTACTGGAACAGGCTCCTCAATTATTTATCTTCAAACTGTTACTGCAGGTGTTTCTGGAACAACTGACAGAAACCCTTCGACAAAAATGACAATACTTGGAAACGGGAATGTGGGGATTGGAAATACTTCTCCTGGATATAAATTAACTGTTTCTGGCACAGCATGGTGTACCGCAGGTGCTTGGGCTTCAGATATTCGCAAGAAGAAAAATATTCAAACCCTTAGAATTAATAGTATTAGCATTATCAAAAAACTACACCCAGTAACCTTTGAGTGGAATGAAGTAATTGATGATGGTATGATGGGTTCTCAAATCGGATTCATTGCCCAAGAACTTGAACAAATTCTTCCGTCAATAGTACTAACCGACAATGATTCAGAACAGACGAAAAGTATTAAATACAGTGAATTTATACCTATTTTAGTTAGTGGTTTTCAAGAGCAACAGGCAATAATTGAAAACCAAGAAAGCGAAATTGATAATCTTAAATCAGAAAATGCCGACCTCAAAGCCCGTCTCGATCGGCTTGAAAGGTATATGCTATCACAAGAAAATTAGCAAATAATTTTTTTGTGGCAAAAGACAGAAAATCAACGCTATGTGTAAGGCTGCCTTAAGGTGGCCTTTTTTTTTGAAAAAAAAAGCATTATTTCTTTATGTTGATAATTTTTTTTCGTAACTTTCTTAACATCAGCGGTTAATTTTTTTCTTTAATCTTTTTTTCAAAACCGCATTATACAAAGGTTATAAATGATTTTTCTAACAATAACTCCAAAGTTATTAAACACTAAACTCGTAACTCGTAATCAATAACTCTATAACCTTAAATCAATCAACCATACCTATACCATGAAAAAACTTATTCTCTTAACCATCGGCATCAGCCTGACAATGGCAATGCAAGCCCAAATCCCGCAGGGTTTCAGCTATCAGGCCCTTATTCGCAGCAGCGAGGGACAACCCCTGGTCGAGCAGGCGGTGAGTCTACGCATAAATCTTCAGAACGAGAGCGGGAGCGTAACCCACTACTCCGAGACCCACGCTCTCACCACATCTCCGTTGGGGGTGGTATCGCTC
>CAZDXY010000164.1:0-5771 GCA_964509385.1 uncultured Rikenellaceae bacterium | reverse complement strand
TACTTTCAGGAATTTGGTGCACGTTACTGGCAGGCTGGTGGTCAGGATGAGTTCGATGTATCCATTTCGGGCGATATAGTTAAACCTGATATGCCAGAAAACGGCATACTGCTTCAAAACTTTCCAAACCCTTTTCATACCACAACCAGCATTAGGTTTTTCCTAATGTATGGACAGCGAGTTACTTTAAGGGTTTATGATATAATGGGACGTGAGGTTGCCATACCTGTAAATGGTGTACGGCTTAATCCCGGTGAACATACAGTTTGGTTTGATGCATCAAAGCTTGCTGCAGGAATTTATGTTTACAGCTTGCAACTGAGCGATGGTCGGTCATTCTCAAAAAGAATGTCAATTGTTAGATAAGGTTTTAAAAAAACCGATGTGTAATCGTGAGGGCTAGGTAATAAAATTTACTTCACCAAAACTTAACTTAAACTTAAAATTCATAATGTTATAATTAAGTAGTATTGCAAATTATTAATTTTATATCAATACAAAATTATTATTTATATAATTATCAGATAATCAATGAAAAATAAAAAATATAAGATTCTACTAGTTGATGATGAACCTGATATTATTGAATTTGTAGGCTATAATTTACGCAAGGAAGATTTTCAGGTTTTTACTGCAAACAATGGAAACGATGCCATAAAGTTGGCTTTGGAAATAAACCCCCATCTTATCCTTTTAGATGTAATGATGCCTGAGATGGATGGTATCGAAACCTGTGAGGTGATAAGAAAGAATGATAAGCTAAAAAACGTATTGATCGCTTTTCTTACTGCTAGGGGCGAGGATTACTCACAGATTGCAGGTTTCGATGCAGGTGGCGATGATTATATTACCAAACCAATAAAACCAAAGGTTCTGGTTAGCAGGGTAAAAGCTCTTCTTAAGCGGGTCGATTCCAAGATTGTTGAGGATAAAGGCGAGGATTATCCCGAAGAGGGCATTGTTATCGACAGGGAACGTTACCTTGTTATCAGGGAAGGTAAGGAAATTGCTCTGCCAAAGAAAGAGTTCGAGTTATTGGCTTTGTTATATAGCCGCCCCAATAAAGTTTTTACCCGCGACGATATCTTTACCAATGTATGGGGCGATAATATTATTGTAGGCGATAGAACCATAGATGTACATATCCGAAAGTTAAGGGAGAAGCTGGGTGATAAGTATATCAAAACCGTTAAGGGGGTGGGGTATAAGTTTACTGATTAATTTTTTTCTACACATTTATAATACTTTGCATTTATAACGCCATAAAATCCTATTCCTTTTTTAGCAGTTTTGCTCCTTTCTAAATACATCAAATATCTTTTTTCATTCATTAGTTTCACGAATTGCTTATTATTTTGTACATTTTGCGGTCTATTGATACCCAAATGTCGCGTTATGATAAAAGATGATAGAAGTATTCGCACTTTTTCAGTCGAAGAGATAGATGTTCTGACTCAACAAAAGCGAATTGCTGAGAGCTTAAGGTATGCGCAGGTAATACAGAAAGCTGTTTTCCCCCCAAAAAAGTTAATCGAGAAAGTATTTCCCAATCATTTTATTCTTCTACTTCCCAAGGATATTCTTAGTGGTGATTTTTACTGGTTGTACACAAAGGATAATAAGATTTATTTTGCCGTTGCCGATTGTACAGGGCATGGTGTTCCCGGTGCCTTGATGAGCGTTATAGGCATATCGTTTCTCAATGAGTTGGTTGCTCGTTCAACCAACCTAAAAGCGAATAGGATACTCAATCAATTGAGAGAGAAAGTAATGAAAGCACTTGGTCAGACCGGAGCCAATGATGTTTCAGAGGATGGAATGGACATTGCTCTTTGTGTGATTGACCCAAAAACGAATACTCTACAGTATAGCGGAGCCAATAACCCACTATACATTATTAGGAATGGAGATTTGATATGCTTTAATCCGGATCATATGCCGGTTGGTATTCATTATGCAGAAGAAAAATCATTTACCAACCACGAAATAGTGTTGGAAGAGGGAGATTGTATTTACCTTTTCTCCGACGGTTATGTTGATCAATTGGGCGGTCCAAACAATAAAAAATTTAAGTGTAGTAATTTAAAAAATTTACTCTTAAAGATTTGGAATTTACCGATGGCAGAGCAGAAAAATATTCTTAAATCTACCCATGCTGATTGGAAGGGTAGTTTAAAGCAAATTGACGATATTCTTGTTATGGGAGTGAAGTATTCAAACACTAACAATAGCTAACCAATGATATTAAAAGCATTTCGAATTAAGAATTACCGAAGTATTATTGATACGGGTTGGAACAACCTCTCACCCGATAATGTTACCGCACTTATAGGTCAGAACGAGAGCGGAAAAACCTCGGTTTTGGAAGCACTGAAAAGTTTTTACGATGGAGTTATTTCAGATGACATACTTCGAAGCGACCTTTCTATGCCAGAGGTAAGTTGTGTTTTTGAATTGGAGAATGAGAGTGAATTTCCAATTCACAGCAAAATATTTCCTGAGGGTGTCCTCGATAAAATACACGAAACCGGTGAAGTAACCCTTACCAGAAATTGGCAGGATCTTCAAAGTAGCAAATTAGCCCTAAACGGGGAGGATATTATCAACCTCTACAGGGATTTTGATAGCTACTGGGATAAGTTGGATAAGGTTGTAAGCGATACCCAGAAAATCTTTTCAGAGAAGAGCAAGGCTCTTGCTGAAGAAGTGGAGTCTCTCGATCAGCTTTTGGCCAAGAATAAAATATCATTAGAGTCACTTGTCGCTAAAACGGTTGATATTGAACGACAAATGCGAAAGTTGTCCGATGATTCCAAGAAGGAACTTTTGGAGAAGGAAACCTCGTTGATTGGAGTTGAAGTATCAAAGGTTGAGCAGCAAATTGAAAAAACGAAAAATGAACAGAAAGCAATTCACGATGCTTTATCCACAGCCAATAGGATTCTGGGTATTTCCAATGCCTGTTCCGAGCTTATGGAAAAAGTAGACAGGGCATCTCAGCGAGTCGAATATGCATACAGTGATATGATGGCTGAGGAGAAAAAAATAGAAACCGTACGTAGCAGCAGGGAACAAAGGGGCATTGCTAAAAAGTTAGAGCAGTATAAAGCTCTTTATATTCAATCAACTGGCGATTATGAGGTTTTAAAAAGAGAACTGAAATTGCAGCAGTTCGAATTGAAACACCTGTGCGATGGCAAGGACGAATTCGAAGCAAAGCGACTTGCCGAAAATGATTTCAACCATTTCGATAGGGTTTGTTCACGCGAGGATGCTGCTCTTATTTTCTTCGATAACATTCCCCATTTCGAATTGTTCGAGGATTTTTCGTCGTTGCTTCCTAACAAGATCGATCTGGAAGATCTTTTCCATGAACATACATTAGCCGAAGGTTATAAGGCTGTAAAAAACTTTTTGGTTATTGCTGGTCTCGAACCTCATTTCTTCACCCAGACAAACAATCGTATCCTTAAGCAGAAGATTGAGAATCTCAATAACGAACTCACTGTCAATTTTCAGGATTACTGGGGACAATGTATTGGGAAGACTAACAAAATTCAGATTGCTTTTGAACTGGAACACTATGACTTTCAAAATCCCGAGAAGATGGGTAAACCTTACCTTGAGTTTTGGATAAAGGATGAGCAGGAGCGTTTGTACCCTAAACAGAGAAGTAGAGGAGTTAGATGGTTCCTTTCGTTTTACCTTGAGTTAAAAGCCTCTGCAAGGAAGTATGGAGGGAAAAACAGAGTTCTGCTTATTGACGAACCCGGGCTAAGCCTTCACGCTCGTGCGCAGGAGGATGTTCTTAAGGTTTTTGATGACATTAGGGATAAGCTACAGGTGGTTTACACTACCCACTCTCCAAATCTTATAGATATAACAAAGCTTTTCAGAATTTTGGCAGTTCAACGTTCGCACGATATGGATAATAGCGAAACGGTGATTTTTGATGCAAACTCCCTTCATTCGGCAGCAAAAGACACTCTCTTTCCCATTTACGCCCTAATGGGCGTACAGTTATCCGAAAATCATTTTATAAAGCAAAAGAATAATTTACTGGTTGAGGATATTGCAACCTACTACTACCTCTCGGCAATGCTTCCAATATCGGGGTTTAAAAAGGGGGTATCAATTATCCCGGCCACCGGAGGACAGTCGCTCAATCTTCTATCCAACCTAATGCTGGGTTGGGGGCTCGATTATAGCATATTGGTTTTTGGTAATGACCATGTAGATAATCAGATTGAAGAGCTGAAAAAGATCCTTGAACCGCTCGAAAAACCAGAAAATGATAGAATTGTACATCTGAATAGTTTTTCTATGATTGAGGATATGTTCTCCACCCTCGATTTTAAAAAGCATATTATCAATCAGCGCATTGGAATAACAGAGTCTAATGGTGAGTTTATACATGATAATAACATGTCGCGCGTGGTATTGGCCAACTCCCTGGCACAAAAAGTAAAAAGTAACGTTTTAAAGTTTAACGATTTTGATGATGAAACTAAGTCGAACTTCAAAATGCTGACACAGAAATTAGATGATTTATTGCCCTGATTACTCCATTATTAAAAACATGTCTTAACCTTAACCTTAACCTTAACCTTAACCTTAACCTTAACCTCAACCTCAACCTCAACCTCAACCTATGACTTACAAGATACTTAACCTTTTTATGTTTGTCGTAATGGTTTTTATGAACTATCTGGCAAACGCATTGCCCATCAATGGCAAAACCACTGGGCAACTTTCCGGGCAGTACCCAAACCTTTTTGTGCCCGCAGGTATTACATTTTCCATTTGGGGTGTCATATACCTGATACTTTTGGTTTTTATTATCCTGCAGTTCCGTGAGTCCAATAGGGAGGTGGTTCAGCATATAGGCTGGATTTTTGCCCTTAGCTGCGCCTTTAATGGGCTTTGGATAGTGGCATGGCACTACGAATCCTTGCCCGCCTCATTGTTGCTAATGCTAGGGCTACTGGCTGCGCTGATTATCATTAACTATAGGTTACAACCCCTATCTATAGGTATAACCAAAGCAGCTTTTGGCATCTACCTTGGGTGGATTTGCATTGCTACCATAGCCAATGTAACAGCTTTGCTGGTTTATATTGGCTGGGGAGGCTGGGGTTTAAACCCCCTAACATGGACAATCATCTTGATAACCATTGGCGTTATTATTACTTCCTTAACATTGGTAAGGTTAAACAATCCTTACATTGGATTGGCTGTGGCTTGGGCATTTCTTGGAATTGTCCTAAAACGACAGGCCGATTACCAGTCAATTGTGGTTGCTGCCATTATTGGGATTGCCGTAGTGGGTTTGTTTACCGTTGTGATGTTTGTTAAAGGGAAGTTACCATTCGCTCCTTAGCCTGCAATCTGCATAACTAATCGTGTGGGAGCGAGGAGGGTATGCATGTACTTAAGATTTAAAATTTGTTAGAATAGAGTCGGTAGAGAAGGGATTGATTAGCTACACACAGGCAAGCAAACTCCACTTATAATTCCTCCTTTCGGTGTTTTTTAAGTTTATGTATTGAAAAACGAGAAGACCAGCCTTTTGGACTGGTCTTCTCAGTGACTCCGGAGGGATTAGTTCGCTTCACGCAGGCAGGCGCTCAGCCCGCTCATGATCCCTCCACTCTATTCTTGTTAGGTTTATTTGTCGAAAAATGAAAAGACCAGCCTTTTCGACTGGTCTTCCCTGTGACCCCGGAGGGATTCAAACCCCCAACCTCCTGATCCGTAGTCAGGTGCTCTAT
>CAZDXY010000163.1:0-6130 GCA_964509385.1 uncultured Rikenellaceae bacterium | reverse complement strand
CCGCACAATCCTATTAACCTTTAATTTAGCATCGTGGGCATCCCCACTTGATGCTATAACAGCTTTTGCAAGCTGTTGTTGATTGTACTTACCTTCGAACTCGCTAAGAATTTGTTCTTTTTCTTTAAGTAAAGATTCCAAATTCTCCTTCACTGCTAAAAGGTCAACATTTTCCTTTTTTAGCATTTCATAAGCAGAAACAAGCTTCTCAATCTTTGATTTCAGCTTAATGTGTATTTGTTCCTGCTCAACTTTCATTGGTTCGAAATAAGTAGTACAAAGTTACAACCGCTTTCCCAGAAAATCAAATAAAATGAACCTATTTTTGTGGCGGTATCAAAAAATGACATAAAAAAAGTAGATTTGCCAAAACTTCGATTTACTCAAGCTATGAAGAACAAAATTTCCAAATTGCTATTCATTTTTAACCTTTTTGTATCAACAAGTATTGCCACTGGACAACCCTGGAAAAGCCCATATAATTTACACCCTCCACTAGCCGGACCTTTATTCTTATCTGGTTCATTCGGTGAAATCCGAACCAATAGTTTCCATGCAGGGATCGATTTCAGAACCGGAGGGAAAGTAGGTGCCAAAGTTTTTGCCTCAGAGGATGGATTTATTTCGAGAATACGCATAAGCGGAGTGGGTTTTGGGAAGGCAATATACATTCAACATCCCAATGGGATCACAACGGTTTATGCACACCTCGACCGGTTTGCAAAGCACATTGATGAGTTTGTCAAAGAACATCAGTATCGTCAAAAATCGTTTGATGTTGACATCTACCTTAAATCAAACGATATAAAGGTGAAACGCGGTGAATTCATTGCCACAAGTGGCAATACGGGAAGTTCTGGTGGGCCTCATCTTCATTACGAGGTAAGGAGAACCGAGGAACAAATTCCGCTTAATCCCTTATTCAGCAATTTACCCATTATCGATACCATTCCACCTTTTGTAAATTCGGCCTGGATTTATCCATTGGACTCAGCAAGCCTAATCAACCATAAAAACAAAAAGTTGGAGCTTTTTGTTCAAGGAAAAAACAAGCGATATGCTGTAAAAGATACGATACGTGCAACAGGTAATGTAGGGTTTGGTATTAAAACCTATGATTATCTGAGTGGTGGTAGTTTGCGATGTGGTGTTTATAGCATATCCATGAAGGTAAATGGAAAATCTGTATACCATTTCAGCGTCGACGAGTTCAACTTTAACGAAACTCGTTATGCTAACAGCCATATTGATTTTGAAGAGCGCCAAGTTTCAGGGAAAAGGGTACATCGGCTTTTCCTTGATCCCAACAATAAATTTAGCGGATACAAAAAAGTGCTAAACAAAGGATATATCAATGTACAAAAGGATAGCCTTTACAATATAAGTATCCTAATTACCGATGCAAACGGAAACAAAACTGAACTAAAGATTCTAATGGTTGGTGAAATAAAAAGTGATAAGAACATAAGAGCAGAATACCCCAAGGACACTATCTCGCACCCTTACTGGTTGTTTTATAACGATAACTATTTAGAGCATGAGCTTTTTACCATCAAAATGCCAAGAAATGTCCTATACAACAACCTATTTTTCACATACAATACCTCTGAACCTTTGCCCGAATCCTTTTCCTCTGTTATCCATGTTCACAATCGGTTTACCCCAGTTCATCGATCGTACAGCTTAGCCATAAAGGCTGAATCGATACCCGAAAAGTATAGAGAAAAAGCCCTTATCTGTTCAATAAATCCCGAAGGGAAAATTGAGGAGACCGGCGGATGGTACATCAATGGCTTTGTGGAGACAAACGTAAATTTCTTTGGGGATTTCGTGATTATGGTTGATTCAATAGCCCCTTCAATCCTTCCGCTTAACATATCCGAAGGAAAAGATATGGGAAAGGAAACCTCAATCCGGTTTCAAGTTGAGGATGAACTCAGCGGTATTGCTAGTATTATCGGTACAATAAACGGCAATTGGGTGCTATTTGAGCATGATCCAAAGAATAACCTTATTTTTTACGAATTCGATTCAAAAAGATTAAGCCGGAACAAGACTCATGAATTGAAACTACTTGTTGAAGACAAGAAGGGAAATAAAACAGATTATTCCTGTTCGTTTATCTGGTAGATAAAATGATACTTGATGAAAATATTAGGTACGAATATTGTAAATCTTATGACAAAAGAAAATATATTTGCCTAATCTCATAAACCATAATTTGCCATGAAAAGAACATTTTTATCGCTCGCTCTCCTTCTCTTCTTGGGTGCGGTTAGCAGTATATACTCGCAGAGTTTAAGAAACAGGGAAGTTGCACTTATATCGTTTAATTATAGTATTCATCAGCAAGTTTCACAGGCATTAAGCGAACTTTCTCAATACTTTCCAGAGGTAGAAATACAGAAAGGCGATAAATACACATCTGTTCTCAAGGATAGAAGTTGGTCGTTGATTGAAGAAACGCTTGAGAAAGAATTTAGCATGTACATTCTTCCCCTCAATACATTTGGCAGAAGCTTTAGTTACGATCAGTATGGTTATCCAAATGTTAACATCAATAGGGCCCTTCGGCAGGGTACTGCCCGTTTCTACCTAAAAGTGGATTTAATCTTTTCACAGATAACCCCAACAAAGGAAATCGGTTTTGGTTCAACCTCACGTACCCGAAAGGACAGCACAGAAACCATAGAAATTGAAGAATTAAGTGGATTCATTCCTGAAGTAACAATAACAGTAACCTTTTTCACCGACAAGGGGATAATACCCCTTCAAAAGGTTACGGGAACCGCAAAAGCCAGTTCTCCATGGGCAATCACACCTGATATTCTAAACGGCTTGGTAAATAACGAGGATTACCAGGCTGATCGCACAATAGATATTATGGGGTTAATTCATCAGGCCATGAAAGATGTGATTAAGAAATTCCCTCAACAGCGTTAAATGGATATATATAAAGCATTTTTAAGCAATGAACCCCTTTCTGTAAGGGCTATTGGAATAATGTCCGGTACATCCCTCGATGGTCTCGACTTATGCTTTGCGGAATTTCAACATGTTGATGGAAAATGGGGCTTCACCATTCACAAAGCGGAAACAATAAGTTACCACGAAAAGCTTAAGCAGCAACTTGAAAATTCAATGCTAGTAAGCGGACAGGAGCTTGCCCTTCTCGATGCCGATTTTGGTAAATGGATAGGAAATAGGATTAATGCGTTTTTGGTTGATCTGAATATTACCGTTGATATCATTGGATCACACGGGCATACTGTTTTTCACGATCCCCAAAAGGGTTACTCAACCCAAATAGGTAGCGGAGCGCATATCGCTGCAATTACAGGTATTCCCTGTGCATGCAATTTTCGAATGGGTGATATTGCCCGAGGTGGACAGGGTGCTCCGCTCGTTCCCATTGGCGATGAACTGCTTTTCAGCGATTACCAATTCTGCCTTAACCTTGGCGGTTTCTCCAATATCTCGTTCAAAAAATCGAATCAAAGGGTGGCCTTCGATATTTGCCCCGTTAATATTGTCCTCAACCATCTCTCGGGAGAATTGGGTATAGAATACGATGAGAAGGGACAAATGGGAAGAAAGGGTAGCATTGATCAAAAACTCCTTGATAAGCTGAACAGCCTACCCTACTACCAGCAAAATGGAGCAAAATCACTTGGAAAAGAATGGCTTACCAGAGAGTTTTTACCTTTGGTAAATACAAAAGAAATCTCCATTGAAAATAAATTTCGAACCGTTTACGAACATATATCGTTTCAAATATCCCGAGCATTTTCGAACTGCGAAAACGAAAAAGTGCTGGTAACCGGTGGTGGTGCTAAGAATGATTTTCTGATGGAGCTGATCAGGAGTAAAACAAAAAATCAGATCATCATCCCATCACCTGATCTGGTTGATTTCAAGGAAGCGCTAATTTTTGGATTCCTTGCTGTCCTGCATCAGCTAAAAATTCCATCCTGCATTGCCTCTGCCACGGGAGCCAAAGAAAGTTCAGTTGGAGGAAGTGTTTTTTACTAGAAGATTCAAGTATCTAGGAAAAAGATCAATACTACTAGAAAAAAACCCAATTATCTTATTTTAAACATAGAGAATTAAGAGAAGGGATTGATTGATTGCCCTTCGACCCTTCGGCAGGCTCAGGGCATCGCAGCTCAGGGTGACAAATGATTGGTTGATTGGTTGATTTTATGTTCTTGGCAAAATTATCAAAAACTTGCCCCTTAAACCTTTTTTTCTATTTTTGTCCAATTGTAAACTTCAAAAATCGTTTAAAATGAAAAAAATGATCAGACCTCTATGTTTTGGCTTTATGTTAGCGGCATTAACCCTATCGACCAAAACACAAGCCTGTACTAACTTCCTGGTCACAAAGGGTGCCTCCACAGATGGATCAACGATGATCACCTATGCAGCAGACTCGCACTACCTTTACGGGGAACTGTACCATTGGCCAGCGGCAACCTATGCTCCAGGAACAATGCTTAAGGTTTACGAGTGGGATACAGGGAAATTCCTCGGAATAATTCCGCAAGTACTACAAACATACAATGTGGTTGGTAACATAAATGAATATCAAGTTGCCATTGGCGAAACCACCTACGGTGGCAGGGACGAGCTGGTGGACACCACCGGCATTATTGATTATGGCAGTCTTATTTACTTTACCCTTCAGCGTGCCAAAACGGCCCGTGAAGCCATTAAGATCATGGGCGAACTGGTTGCCGAACATGGCTACTACAGCAGCGGAGAGTCGTTCTCCATAGCCGACCCAAACGAGGTTTGGATCATGGAGTTGATTGGCAAGGGCACCGATCTGAAAACCGACAAAAAAACTAAGAAAACTTACAATGCCAATAAAGGGGCTGTTTGGGTTGCCAAGCTTATTCCCGATGGCTACGTAAGTGCACACGCCAATCATGCCCGCATAACAACTTTCCCCAAAGAAGATGGAAAAAAATCCATAAGCTCAAAGAATCTTGATAAAATTTTCAATCAAGATGTTACTGTCGTTTACGCACACGATGTGGTTGATTTTGCCCGCAAAAAGGGATGGTACTCGGGCGATGGCTCCGACTTCAGCTTCTCCGACACCTATGCACCTCTCGATTTTGGCTCAGCCCGATTCTGTGAGATCAGGGTTTGGTCATTCTTTAAGGAGATCGACAAAAGCATGTGGAATCATTTTGAGTATGCCAAGGGACACGATATGGCTAACCGCATGCCATTATGGATCAAGCCCGAACGCAAGCTATCGGCTCAGGATTTGATGCACTTCATGCGCGATTACCTGCAAGGCACTGAATTGGATATGAGCAAAGATCCGGGAGCAGGTCCCCATGGACTACCATACCGCTGGCGCCCTTTAACTTGGAAATACGAGGACAAAACCTATGTCAACGAGCGTGCTACCGTTACCCAACAAACCGGTTTCTCGTTTGTAACCCAAAGCCGTAATTGGCTTCCAAACCCCATTGGTGGAATTATCTGGTTTGGCGTTGACGATGCCGGAACTTCAGTTTACACGCCTGTTTACTGTGGCATAACCCGTGTTCCCGAAACTTTTGCCAAGGGCAATGGTGACATCTTAACTTACTCTACTGATGCTGCTTTCTGGGTTTTCAATAAAGTGACAAACTTTGCCTATCTGCGGTACGATGTAATGAGTGCTGATATCCGCAAGGTGCAAAAAGAAATGGAAGACTACTATGCACAGATGACACCTGTAGTTGATAAAGCTGCTTTGGAAATACATAAAACCAATCCCGACGAAGCTATAGCCTTCCTAACCAACTACTCGGTGAACACAGCCAATGTACTTGTGGCACGTTGGCAAAAGCTTTTTGAATTCCTGTTGGTGAAGTATATCGATGGAAACATCAAACAGGAAACCAATGGCGTTTTTAAGTGGAACGAATACCATGCTGCCCCTGCAAGGGTTGGCAACCCACAGTACCCCGACTGGTGGAAGAAACAGGTTATAGATGCAACCGGTGATAAACTTCTGGTTCCTGAAGGGGATAATCATTAAAAGAAAAGCTGCCCTAAGGGGCAGTTTTTTTTAAATAAAATATTTTATTAATCAATTTTTTTATACTTTTGCGGGCACATTTTTGCA
>CAZDXY010000162.1:0-6172 GCA_964509385.1 uncultured Rikenellaceae bacterium | reverse complement strand
TTGTATTACAATTTAAAACTTGATACACTATGAAGAAGCACAATTTTAATGCGGGCCCATGCATCCTTCCGGATGTAGCCCTACAGAATACCGCTAAAGCGGTACTTGATCTGGATGGAATAGGCTTGTCGCTTATATCCATATCCCATCGTTCCAAAGAGTTTCAGGCAATAATTGATGAAACAGTTGCTCTTTGGAAGGAGTTGCTTAATATTCCAGAAGGATATCATGTATTATTCCTTGGTGGTGGAGCAAGTTTACAGTTCTGCATGCTTCCATACAACATAATGAATAAAAAATCAGTTTACCTCGAAACAGGGGTTTGGGCAAAGAAAGCATTGAAAGAAGCAAAATTCTTTGGAGATACAAGTGCTGTAGCATCCTCTGCCGATAAGAATTTTTCATATATTCCCAAGGGATATACTATCCCAAAGGATGCCGATTACTTCCACATCACTACTAATAATACCATTTATGGTACAGAAATCCACGAAGATTACGATTGTCCCATTAAATTGGTTGCTGATATGTCGTCGGACATTATGAGTCGACCGGTTGATGTAAGCAAATATGCTTTAATTTATGGTGGTGCACAGAAGAATGTGGGTCCAGCTGGTGTAACCTTTGTTATTGTCCGTGAGGATATTCTTGGTAAAGTTGATCGTCCAATTCCTACTATGCTCGATTATCGTACTCACATAGCCGAAGGTTCAATGTTTAA
Source organism: uncultured Rikenellaceae bacterium (assembly GCA_964509385.1). Lineage (GTDB taxonomy): Bacteria > Bacteroidota > Bacteroidia > Bacteroidales > Tenuifilaceae > MWFE01. The sequence continues at coordinate 5,451 of CAZDXY010000162.1, read as the reverse complement.
CACGCCTCCATGTTTTGCCATCTATACCATGCGCGAAACCTTAAAGTGGGTTAAGAGCTTGGGTGGATTGAATAAAATGTACGAGATCAACAAGAAGAAAGCCCAACTTTTATACGATGAGATTGACCGCAACTCCATGTTTGTTGGTACTGCCGCAAAGGAAGATCGCTCATTGATGAATATTTGTTTTGTTATGAATGAGCAGTACAAAGATAAGGAGGAAGCTTTTATGGAGTTTGCCAAAAAAGCCGGTATGGTTGGTATTAAAGGGCATCGCTCTGTGGGAGGATTCCGTGCATCAACCTATAACGCACTTCCCATTGAAAGCGTACAAGCTTTGGTTGATAGCATGAAGGAGTTTGAAAAGCAAAATGCATAGTGATTTTTAATCTAAAGGGTTGAATTGGTGTTTTCAATTATTCAACCCTTTTTTATTGGAACATCTTAACGTATTAAGGTCATAATTTACTAATCGAATTAAACATTAATTAAAAATAAAAATTTATGGCAAAAGTACTTGTAGCAACCGAGAAACCCTTTGCAAAGGAAGCCGTTGACGGAATCCGAAAGATTGTTGAGGGTGCAGGCTTTGAGCTTGCCCTATTGGAGAAATATACCGATAAAGCCGATCTTTTGAAGGCTGTTGCAGATGTGGATGCAATTATTGTTAGAAGTGATAAGGTGACTGCTGAAGTAGTTGATGCAGCGAAGAACCTTAAAATTGTCGTTCGCGCCGGTGCAGGTTACGATAACCTTGACCTTGCTGCTTGTACAGCAAAGGGTGTGGTGGCAATGAATACTCCCGGACAAAACTCGAACGCTGTGGCTGAATTGGCTATAGGTATGATGATATTCATGGCTCGCAATCAGTTTAATCCCGGAACGGGTAAAGAAATAAAGGGGAAAAAACTTGGTATCCATGCCTACGGCAACGTAGGGAAACTTGTTGCCTCTCATGCTAAAGGATTTGGAATGGAGATTTATGCATTCGATCCCTTCGTTAAGAAAGAAGATATGGAAAAGGATGGAGTTAAGGTTGTAAATTCAGTGGATGAATTGTATGCTGTTAGCGATTATTTATCATTGCATATTCCAGCTAACGACCAAACCAAGAAATCAATAGGGTATAATATTCTATCTAAAATGCCAAAGGGTGCATGCTTGGTTAATACTGCCCGTAAGGAGGTTATTGATGAGGATGGATTGGTAAAAGCATTTGAAGACAGGCCTGATTTGAAGTATGTTACTGACATTGCAGCCGAAAACCACACTATTTTGGTCGAGAAATTTGGCACACGTGTTTTTGCAACTCCAAAGAAAATGGGCGCTGAAACAGCTGAAGCAAACATTAACGCTGGGTTAGCAGCTGCAACACAAATTGTAAACTTCATTAAAAACGGTGATCATACATTTCAGGTTAATAAGTAACTTTTTTTCCCGTTGAGTATATTTTAGATCAGAATTATTATTCAAATTAAACTAGATTAATTGTTATGGTTAAGATAAAACCCTTCAAGGGCATACGCCCTCCAAAAGAATATGCAAAGCAAGTAGCTGCACGTCCATACGATGTTCTTAATTCAAAAGAAGCAAAAGTTGAAGCAGGCGAAAAATCCCTATTGCACATAACTAAACCTGAAATTGATTTCGATCCAATTATTGATGAGCATTCAAAAGAAGCCTACGACAAAGCCATAGAAAACTTCAAGAAATGGCAGGAGAGGGGCTGGCTGGTACAGGATAAGAAAGATGCATATTATGTTTATGCTCAGACTATGAAAGGAAAAACTCAGTATGGGTTAACTGTTGCCTGCCATACCGACGACTATATGCAAGGAAAAATTAAAAAACATGAGTTAACCCGACCTGACAAGGAGGATGACAGGATGATTCATGTTAGAAACCAGAATGCCAACATCGAACCTGTTTTCTTTGCTTATCCAGCTAATAGTGAGATTGACGATTTAGTGGATAATGTAGTTAAGAGCAAGAGACCCGAATATGACTTTGTAGCTGATGATGGATTTGGACACCATTTATGGGTAATAGATGATGATGATACTATTAATCAAATCACTTATATCTTTTCCCGAATGCCAGCACTTTATGTTGCCGATGGGCATCATAGAACTGCTGCTGCAGCAAGAGTAGGTCAGGAAAAAAAGAGCAAAAACCCTAATCATAACGGTGAAGAAGAATATAACTATTTTCTTGCCGTAATTTTCCCCGATGATCAGCTTACCATTATTGACTATAACCGGTTGGTTAAGGATTTAAATGGTTTAACACCCACTCAGCTAATTGAGAGGTTAATGGAATTCTTTGATATAGAGGAAAAGGGTGCTGATATATATAAACCATGCAAATTGCATAATTTCAGCATGTATCTTGAGGGCAAGTGGTATTCGCTCACCGCTAAAAAAGGAACTTACAATGATAATGATCCAATAGGAGTGTTGGACGTAACAGTTCTTTCGAATTTAGTGTTTGACAAAATACTAGGAATCTCTGATCTGAGAACTTCAAAACGAATTGATTTTGTGGGCGGAATACGTGGATTAGGAGAGCTAAAACGACGTGTTGATAATGGAGAAATGGCTGCAGCTTTTGCTTTATACCCAGTTTCCATGAAACAGCTAATCGATATTGCTGATACGGGTAATATAATGCCACCAAAAACAACCTGGTTTGAGCCTAAACTTAGAAGCGGATTGGTGATACATAAACTTGATTAGCTGATTATTTGCCATTAAGACGGGTAGCATTTGTGCTACCCGTTTTTTTTATTGAAAATTTGAAAACGACTTTATTACATTTGTTATAGTTTTCGTAGTAGTTTACCTTTGCAAAAAGTTCCTCACCATGAGTTATATTAAAGAGAATTTAACAATCTTAAAAAAAGAAATACCACAAAAGGTTACTCTTGTTGCAATAACAAAAACCCATCCCCCTGAAATGATCATGGAGGCATATGATGCTGGACATCGGGTTTTTGGAGAGAATAAAGTGCAGGAAATGGTTGGAAAGTACCAGTCTCTACCCAAGGATATTGAATGGCATATGGTAGGGCATCTGCAAACCAACAAGGTTAAGTACATTGCACCTTTTGTCAGCCTCATTCATTCCATTGATAGTTTAAAGCTCCTTATCGAGATAAATAAGCAGGCTGCTAAGTGTGGGAGAGTTATCAATTGCCTCTTACAAATGCATATTGCAGAAGAAGAAACAAAGTTTGGTTTGTCATACAATGAAATTGTTGAGTTACTGAGTTCAAACGAATACAGAACGTTAAAAAATGTTAGCCTTTTAGGATTGATGGCAATGGCAACTTTCACTGACGATATGGAGCAAGTACGAAAAGAGTTTAGGGTATTATCAAGCACTTTTAAGCAAATTAAAAATACATTCTTCCACCAAATCGATGATTTTAAAATTCTATCTATGGGTATGTCAAGCGATTACAAAGTTGCCATCGAAGAAGGTAGTTCAATGATTAGGGTGGGTAGTATAATTTTTGGTGAAAGGTTTTATGGTGCGAACTAAAAAAATAGCTATTTTTCCAAGCATTTTCATCACATAATAGCAAGCAAATGGCAAATTTACAGACAACTTACTTGGGAATTAACCTGAAGAACCCCTTAATTGTGAGTAGTTCAGGGTTAACATCTAATATTGAGTCCATCAAAAAGCTGGAAGCGAACGGAGCAGCTGCTGTGGTTTTAAAATCACTTTTCGAAGAGCAGATCCTTCATGAAGCAGGATCTCTTTCTGTGCATAGCGATTATCCCGAAGCTGAAGACTATCTAAAAGCCTATGTCACGAGTAACAATGTAAGTAAATACCTTGATCTAATTACAAAGGCTAAGCAATCTGTAAGTATACCTGTAATAGCGAGCATAAATTGTATTTACGCTTCAAAATGGATCGATTTTGCTGCACAAATACAAAGTGCTGGTGCTGATGCTCTTGAGGTAAATGTCTTCTTATTTCCAACTGATAGCAAGAAAACATCCGAATATTATGAATCAGTTTACTTTGACCTTGCCGAAAAATTAAAGGACGTAATTTCCATCCCAGTTTCATTTAAACTAGGCGATCATTTTACTAATCCTATTCGCATCATTGAGCAATTATGGTATCGCAAGGTTAAGGGTGTAGTTCTTTTCAATAGATTTTTTGCACCAGATCTTGATATTGATAATATGAAAGTGGTTTCGGCAGAAGTTTTTAGCAATCCATCAGATTTAAGGGATACTTTGCGTTGGGTTGCCATTGCCAGTCACGAAGTTCCAAAAATCGATATATCAGCGTCAACCGGAATACACAATGGCGATGCAGCAGTAAAGATGTTGCTTTCAGGTGCTACTAGCGTTCAAGTTTGTTCTACTCTCTATATTAATGGTCACTCTCATCTTAAAAAGATTGTTGAGTTTATAGAACATTGGATGGAAGTAAAGGGTTACAAAAGCATTGAAGAATTCAGAGGAGCAATGAACTATGGAAAAATTGGTGATCCTGATGTTTATGAGCGAAGCCAATTCATGAAATACTATTCCAGTCACGACTAGATCTTACATGCTACACATACAGTAATGGGAAGTTTTTTTAAGCTTCCCTTTTTGCTTTATTCAGAAGACTCACCATTTCAAGAATAAGCAGTTGCTTGTCGCGATTTGAATGGGCTAAATCTTTTTTTAAAGAAGTCAAATGATCATCAATTTCTTTCAAAGATAGGTTTTCTAGGGAATTCTCAATAACTGTAAAGGCTTCGAAAGCTGCTTGGTAATTTCCCTTTTGAAGTATTTCGAAGAAGATTTCCAATTCATTTGAAAAGTCTAATCGGCTTTGCCAACAAATGGTCAAAATATCATTCACCTGTTTTTGAGGGAATGATTTTTTTAGGTGATTAACCAACAATGGAATTGCAGCATTCTCTTTTACATCAGAAATAAAATTTACAATATTTTTTTTCAATACTTCCGAACGATCCATTAACAACAAGTCTAGCAATGGTTCTATAATAAAAAGGTTATAACTTTCTTTAAAATATAGCAATGTAGAAATTACCTTTTCATCGGAATCGTTCATCAATGAATCTATAATCATTTTTTGGTGTTCCTTACTATATTCTTCCCTGTATTTTTCCATATTAGAATTAATATAAGACGCAAAAGTAATAATGTTCTTTTTAATAAAAATGCAATTTTTAACAGATATCTTTTTCAATATGTAATTATATTGGCATTAAACCAAATTAGTAGAATCCATCATTTAAAATTTTATACATCATTTGCTTAAATATTTCTTTTTTATTGAATTTTTTTAAAAAAATGCCGTATTTTGGGGATTATTTTAAAAGATTGCCTTTCGTAAAAAAAAAAATGTTATTTTTACTTGATAAAAGTGTTTTTTTTACGTAAACACCTCAAAAAAATCTAGTTATGTCAAAAA
>CAZDXY010000161.1:0-6327 GCA_964509385.1 uncultured Rikenellaceae bacterium | reverse complement strand
AAATCGAGTGGGAGCTCAAAAATTCCATTAAAGAAGGCGGTAGCCAGATGGCTTCGATAATGCTGCATACTTGTTTAAGCTATCCAGACCTTGCAGATGGCCCTGACCATATCAGTGTATCAAAACCAGATTTCAACTTCTATTTGTCGCTACCAGAAATTGATAAGACCAAGCTATACAATAAAGAAAGGGAGCTTCAAGAAGTAGTTGGTGCGGAGTTAGCCCAGGGTAGAAAATGCCTGTTATTTACCACTTATACCAATATGAAGGATTGTTTACCCCGATTAGAGTGGGTAGTGGGTCAAATTCCAGGGGCGAGGGCTCAAGTAGTAAGATCAAATACGGTTAATACACGAAAAAGGGAAGCTTATGTGAAAAGAAAACTCAATGGAGAAGGGAAAAACGTTATTATATGCCATCCTGAGTTGGTAGAAACCGGATTGGACCTATTGGAATGTCCTACCGTCATATGGACGCAGACTGGTTATATCCCTTCAACCGTTAGGCAAGCATCAGCTCGTAGTTGGCGAATAGGCCAAGACCAAGAAGTTAAAGTTATTTTTCTCTGTTATAGGGATACCCTTCAGGAAAAATGTTTTCAGCTTATTGGAAGCAAGTTAAGCGCAGCTGGTATTTTGGAAGGAATATTAACTAATGAAGGTTTACGTTCATTCGGTGATACCAACGGAATAATAGACATCCTTTCATTAGTAAAGGATAATATTGTAACGGTAAACTCAAATGAAATCTTTGAAAGCTATAAAGCAGAAGTAGCAACGTTAATCACCAAAGACGTCCTCACGCTAGAGGATACCAGAAGGTTAAAAACCCTGAGTGAAATACTGGCAGAGCAGGAGATTGACCTATCTCAAATGACTAAAAGCAGTCGAAGAAAGCTGCTACAGCAAGCGGATAGTCAATTAGTCTTATTTGCCTAGTTGATGCAGAATAATAAAGGAGAATACATGAAAATTCTCCTTTATTTTTTCTTAATTAACATATATAATATAATTATCATAAAATTAAACTTAGCTCAGAGGACAACAAAAATGTCCCATTTCTGGGGTCGCTATCCCTGTGTCCACGACAGCCGCTTTAATAAGCGGCTTTTTTTATTGCAAAAACCTCCTAAACACCGTGGTTTGAACTTAATTTCAGCCACGGTCTTTTTTATTGGGTTTTTTAAAAGAAAATCTTGCGACACACGCAAGAAAAGGGTACGCGAGTACCATCTTGAAAGGAAGTGGATAGATGAGTCATTGGTTCAGTGTAAAAACAAAGCTTAATAGCGTTGATGCTATTAAAAAGGCAGCATCGCAAATGGGTTACATGGTAGTCCACAATCGGAAATGTAGAGGGTATGCAGGGCAGGAGACGGATTGCGACCTTGTTTTAAGACTCCCAGGCGAATACGACATTGGATTTGAAAAGCAGGAGGATGGATCATATGAAATAGTTGCCGATTTCTGGGCAAATCACATTAGTGATTATTTAGCAAATGCTGATGCCCTAAAAGAAGCAGAAAAGCTATTCAATGAAAAAATCCAGAGTCAGGAATGGAGTTACTCAGAAGGTGAAGCTTTTTTGAATGAAGTTAAAATCAGTAAATTCATGCAAGCTTATAACTGCGCGGCACTGGAAGAATTGGTGCAAATGCAGGGATTACAGTATATCGCAAACACCCTGCCAGATGGTTCTGTAGTCTATGAAACTTACGGTAATACCAACCCGGAAGAAAAAGTAATCACCACGGTAAACCCAGCTGGCGATTTAAAGGTCGAAGCTGAAGGATTTACTGGTACTTCTTGTACGGATGCAACTACATTTCTGCAAAATCTCGGCATAGTGGAACATTCTGAAAATAAACCGGAATTTTATGCCGAGGAAGAATTATTAAAGGAGGCTATTGATGAAAGATAACTCGGTTATTTTAAATCAAAAAACATTAGAAGAATTGAAATCCAAACTAGCAGCTGATAGGAAGGAATTAGCTCTATACAAAAGGGCTTTTGAATTACTGGTAAGACGTTATGTAACAGCTACAGAATCCTCCCCACATCCTAGTATCATAATAAAGGTCGAAAAAAATATTGCAGACCAAATTATATTAGAAGCTAGAAGGGAGATCTTTTAATGGCAAAAATCTTCATTAGACCGGATGGCACAATAGAGGGCCTGTATAGCGATGCAGTCCCATTAAATAATCTAGGGCGGTTAAACGTTAAACGCGCAACCCATGTGGAGTTTGATGAAGTTCGCCAGGAATGGATTGTTATGTTGCCAGACGGCAAAGAGATTTACTCAAACCCAAGTCGTGAAGAAGCCCTTAATTGGGAACGGAATTACTGCGACAGGCTTTTGATTGCAGGGTACAGAGTGAATTAATCAATTAAGGTTAGGTGGTCAACCATGATACAACCTTCTCTCTCCGCCATACATGGGGCGTTTGGTGGGTAAGAGAGGAGGTGGAGGTACATCGATCTCATTATACTTATAACAGCTTTTATAAGGCTATTAAAAGCAATTGTAGACCTAGTACACTCCATCGCCAAGAAAAAGAAAAGGCGTTAGGTAGTTAACACCAACGCACACACAATAAAAAATATCGTTAAAAACCACCAACGCTCCGTCAATGGCTAAATATAATATAGCATAATATTTATTTGTTTGCAATTAGCCTGATTCTCTTTAGTACGGCTTTAGCCGGGAATTTTAATGCCCGGTTCTGCCGGGCGAAAGGAGGAAAATCCATGAGTTTATGGGATAACGTAACTGGCGTAGAAAACGCAGAAAGCAATTATATCGGCAAGAGGTTTGCTTATGCTAGAAAGGAAAGCAAAAAAGGCATCAGGTATGATTATCTGATACCGCTGCTGAATGAAGCAGATTTAGGAAAATATGCACCCAATCCACCTACTCCAGCAGATGCTTTCCGTAGGGCTTGTCAGGATATCCCCAAGAAATATGTCCATGACAAGGAAACTGGCAGGAAATATAAAGTTAATATGATTCTTATCGATGAATCAGCAGACCCGATAGTTCGCAATATACAATTGACCGAAATTGATAAACAGAATCGCACTTCTACAGATGGGAAGCTGGTAGCGCAAATTAAATTCTTCCGTGATAGTCAATCAATATTCGCTTATCATGGGTATGAGGCAGGGTATGAATTTGACACCTGCCCAGATTTTGTTTGCGAACGAATACAAGCAGCTATCGAAAGGTTCCAGAAGGAAAGGGACCTTGTTTCAGAGATGCAGATTCACAACTTAGTGCAAAAGGTACTGCAGGATGCCGGCAATCCAGTAAATCGCATTTTAAGTACCTGGAACATACCAGCAACAAGGGAAGATTTACTGGAAAGGCTGCTCAGGATAGCTGAAAGGTTAAACGATTATGAAGAAGGGATTTTTGTAACAGATACCCTTCCAGTAATCCGCACTCCCGAGGTAACAAATAAAGTACGTGCAGATGCGGTAATTTATGCGATAGACCGGCTTAATGCTTTATACAATAAAGCCAAAGATGACATTGCATCCGCTACTGATGTGGAAAAAACCACGCACCGAGTAAGCGGTCAATTACAGTCTGAAGCGGAAAAGGTTATGGCACTTATCGAAGAATACGAAGTAATACTGGGTGAAGCTATAGATGAAGTGCGGCAGGCTCGGGAAATCACTGAAAGCAAATTAAAAGAGTTTGCAGATTCTCCCGAACAGCAGCTACGGCACAGAGAAGCCAAACGCAGACTAAAAGCCGCAAATAACAAAACGATGACAGAAGAAGCCCCTGAAATCAATGAGCCTGTTCGCCGGATAAAAGGGATGCAGGCTCAAGCAGAAGTACAGGCGTCTTTAGCAATGTAAAAAATTGCCCCTCATTTGGGGGGCAAAATCCCTTTTAAGGGGAAGGAGGTTGATTATGAAAGTTTTAGATATTCCTCGTCTTAATAGCTTAGTATTGGCTAACGCAAAACCCTACAATAACATCCCCAATATTATAAGAGATGAAGCTCAAAGGGTTTTACGTTTAATGTCTCTTTTAGAGCAAGAATATATCAGCGAGGAAATATTAGCGATACCTGAAATAGAATGGGATATCGAAGAACATTTATGTGCCCTGGAAGATGGTACAACCGAAGTCGCTAGTTATATCTTGGCGAATGAAGAAAAAAATTCTCTTTATCGCCACTATTTCTGGCAATTTCGTGCAGCCCCGTTACCAAAACCACAGGAATTTGTTTAGGGGGTGGCCAGATGTATTCAGATCATGGATTTAATGAAGAAATAATAGACCAATATCTGGGCACTCTTTATAATCTAAAAACACTTCTTTATATCAAAAAGGAACTGGGTGACTGCGTAGATATCACTGATAGATATTTTGGGTATACCCCATACTGCTGTGATAGCGAGACACTATTTTTCCGCAGTGTGATAGCGATCATTTTCGGTTTATCCGAAGAACAAGAGATAAATATTGGTGAAGAATTTTACACTCGGGAAGACTTTTTAAATAAGTATCCAGACATTCCTAGTAATAATATAGATGAAGATTGCGAGGTTGCAGAAATCCTGCTACCGGCAGCATATGCGGATATATGTGAACAGGTTGCTAAAGAACTCCCTGAAAATACTTTTAATTATAGGAGAATCGATGAAACAACCAGTCATATATATTTCTGTGCGGATGAATGGCCTTTCAGAGAAGATATGTTTGATTTTTTTATAAGGGTCAGGAAAATAGCTGAAGGCATGGAGGTGGCAGCATGATTCATCTTATCATCCAGGAAAATGGAGCCTTTATTGAACTTGAAGATAACGGCAAAAAAGAATTTAGGGAGATTGACATTCATTATCTCATTGACTCATTTAACAGCGCAGTAAGAGATGTTACAGATGGAGAAACCTTTGAGACTCCCTTATTGCCAATCGGGACAGTCAAATATATACAAGATACCAGTAATCCTGATAGATATAGCCTGTTTCTTTATAAAGAGCCAACAATCGGCCCAATAATATACGAAAGCCGGGATTATATTGTTGGCTACCCTGGACTAATCTATCGTTTCAAAGTAGAGAATCAATTCCTGTCGCAAGTAAAGATATGGGCGGTACTAGATAAGAATCTAACCCCAGACACCCCGGTATATCACTACCCATATTTCAATTCGTATAAGGATGGCAGGATTTGTATAGGGTCTAATCATATTCCGGTAGAAGAACCCTGGCAACTATTTAAAATGCCAGATATACTCAAAGCAATGCCTTCCAACTTAGGATTAAGTACACACAACAACTCAGGGTTGCAAGGCGACTCTTTGTTAAAAGCAGTAGAAGAAAAGCCTTTTCTTAATGAATGGTTAATACCTTGCCACAAAAAACTAAAAGATATTTTGTTAACCGTGTAAAGTTTTCAAATATCACCCCTTGTCGATGAGATGAGGGGTTTTTTTATATGCAAAATTCAAAATATATCTTGCGAAAATTCGCTGGGAAAGGAGAGATTTATGAGTAATTTATTTGGAGAATTTGGTGAGCAGCCAGCAGAAAACACCTGCGGAGCAACCAAAACTTCTAAAAAAGCAAGTAAGGCACCTGCTAAAAAAGGATCGTTGGAAGAAAAGTTACCTGCTAGAAATATGCAGGTGAAGATGTACTCTGACTTGTACGAGTACGAAGCACCAGACAATCTCCAAGAGCCAACCTTAGATGACGTGCGCAAATGGTTAATAAACAACCATGGTTTTACTGAACTGGCCGATGAAAAAAGGGTTGGCATGTTTGTAGTTAACCCTGAAGGAGAAGGTCAGCAACCATATGTTTATTGCGGTGTGAAATTTGAGAAGATGGGCTGAAAAGGAGGAATAAAATGCTAAACATAATGGAAATCGATAGCGAAAAAGCCATAGTGAAACCAGAAGATATTGAAAGAATGTACCTGGAGAATAAACGGTTGAAAGCTCAGTTGAAACAAGAACGGAAAATTCGGGAAAGAACAGAGCTTATACTTGAACAAACCAAAAACCAGTACACCAAATTGGAAAAAGAAACCCGGTTACATAAGGCGGTTTTTGAGTTAGCCGAAGATGCTTTTATCAATAACCATATAAGCCCAGAAGATCATGGCTATATGGGTGCTATCGCCAGAATACTTGCACAAGTTCCTTAATTATATCCATAATATCCTACTTGTTAACGGCAGTGCCGCGGGAAAAATCCCCGGCGCTGCCGGGGTAGAAAGGAATAAAGATGATATTATACCATGTTTCATTTAATGCAATTGAAAATGGCATACTTTATCCCAGGATACCGGAAAGCCGGG
>CAZDXY010000160.1:0-6380 GCA_964509385.1 uncultured Rikenellaceae bacterium | reverse complement strand
GTGAATTATCAAGGATTTCAAAGAACAAAATTTATTTTTTAGTAGACACTAATGATTTAAAATGACTAAAAAAAAACTAAGCTGTAGTATTTACAGCTTAGTTTTTATAGGATTTTGAGAATAAAAACTATTTGTCCTTGATGACAAACTCTTGCTGTGATTCACTGATTTCAATAACTTTCTTATCCACCCATTCACAGGAATGTGTGCCACAAACATCTACTGAAAAGAAACTTCCCCACAACCAACTTCCATCAAAATAAACATCGCAAGTAGCTGTTCCGTTTCCAACAGGAACATTTGTGTAAGTATAACTGCCTCCTGAATAAATGAAGACCTGATTAAAATCTCCAACTCCCGAAATCCAAAGCTTAAAATAAAGGTTCCATGAAGTATTGTTCAAAACTGTTACTTGTGTAAGATCGAACATGGAGCAAATTTGTGTTGGACTTGAATAGGTCTCTTCTGCACATCGAACAAGTTTTATATAGGCAACTTCATAAAAATCACTTGTTGTGTTCATGGCAGCATTAACGGTAACATACCCTGAGGGTATGGTGTAGGTTGTACTTCCACCTGCAGGTACAGTACGATAGTCGAATGTAGCACCGGCGGCCTGAATGTCAAAAACAACAGGAATATTTGTATTATTAAAAATTGTTAAATCCCCGGTGTTATTCTTTTCGCAAAGCTCCTTACAGGAGTTTAAGCAGAATAGTGCTGCTACTATGGCAATGACTGAAAGTAGTTTTCTCATAATTTTTTAGGGTTTTAGTTTAAAGTTTATTTATGTTCAGTTTTTTGTATTATATCATAAAGTATTACTAGTAACTTTATTCATTGAATAAAAATTAGAGTAAAATTAAAAAAAAACAACTTCGAAAATCTTTTTATATACAATTTTTTGTGGCTCTTTGTATAAAAACGACTATTTAACTTTCCATTTTACCCAAACACTTTCTGCGTCAACACTTACGTTTGTTTGGGGTGTCTGGGGTTTGTTGTTCACCATAACCGATCGAACCCCTACCTGTGCCGACAAATAGTCTGATAGTTCCTTATAGGTAATATCACCTTTAGTCTCTTTTAGCTTATCGAGGAGATAGTATGTGAAAAGCCCATGCTGCTTATCCTTATAGGGAAGAGATGATTCATTCCCACTGCTGGCCGAGAAAACAACAAGGTTTCCCTTCAGTAGATCCTCTTTGGGTTTAACTCTCACAGCACGTGCCGAAACAAGTCCTTGTTCGCGAGCACCTCCGCTAAAGCAGGCATCCAGGAAAAGGGTTATGCGAGCCGATGGGTGTTCAGTGAGCGATTCGTAGAGATCTTTTAGCTTTATGGCAAAACGAAGGTTTGTACCGCTAACATCTACTGGGATTAGGTAGGGTTCACGGGTTTTTTCATCAGGGAAACCATGTCCTGCATAGTAAAAGAATATTTCAGCCTTTCCGCCAAGGGCTTTGATAATTGGATTTAATTTGCTTATGGCATTGTCCATCTCAATGGCACGTGCATTTGTTAAAAACAAAACGTTATCTTTTGGCACACCCAGAACACTAAGGGCAAACTCCTTAAATGCAGTGGCATCATTTATGGCAAAGGCTACATCGGCTTCCGATTCCAGTCCGGTTTGGTATGAGCTGTAATCCTCATTGCCAATGATCAGGGCAAACCTGAAAGGATTCACTGGGTTTCTTGGAAGATTTGCAATTAACTCATCGTGAGACAATTCTTTTGCAGGTGCCTTCTGTTCAACTTTTGGTGGTTGCTCTTCCTTAACGATTGGTTTCTCCTCTGGCTTGGGTGTAACTTCAGGTTCAACCTTGGGCTGGATAACCTCAGCTATAGGAGGGGCTTTTGGCTCAACTTTGGGTTGAGCATACGACACGGATATGATTTCCGATGTGGCTTCTCCTGCATCATTATATGCAACCAGTTTGATTTCATTCTTGCCCTCGGTTAAAAATACCGCCTGCTCAAAGTTTAACTCAAGTGGAAACTTATTCTGTTCAAACTCTCTTTGCGATGCGAACCGATTGTTGTTTAAATAGATATCAACACTTGATAGGGGTGAATCGGTTTTGATTAATGCATTTATCTTGTAAGTTAAATTCTCGGTTTTTTCGTTATTACCAGTTTTCCAGGTGATCTTTGGTTTTTCCCTAGGCTGTTCTGATGCGGGTAAAGCCGCCCTGATGGATAAGCTGCTGGCATCCCAAACACTGAGATTGGTAGACTGGAATGCACACGAAATAATATGCTTACCCGAAGGATCAAAGGCAGTGGAAAGAACATAGTAATCCTGTCGGGGTGAGTTAAAGACTATCTTTCCGCTATTTGCATCCACAACAACAAGGTAGTTATCATGACCTCCAGATACAATATATCGTCCATCGGGGCTAAACGATAAATTCTCGAGCCACTTGCTGTGGGCAATTATTGAGTTTTGAAGTTCTCCGGTTGAACGGTTCCAAATCTGGATTTTCCCATCATCTCCTCCGCTGGCGATAAGGGTTGAGTTGTGGTTATAGGCAACCGTTCTAACCCAACCATCATGCGCCCTAATGGATCTAATTTCCTTACCTGTTGATACATCCCATTCCTTTACGGTGCCATCGGCACTTCCAGAAGCAATTTTTGTTCCGTCATTGCTAAAGTCAATGGCCATTACCTCTCTTCGGTGTCCTATGAATTCCCTGATAAAATTCCCGTTGAATTCCCAAAGTCTTATGGTTTTATCCTTACTTGCCGAGGCAATGACGTTATCATCCCTAATAGCTACATCGGTAATATCGCCCTTGTGGCCTCTGTTACTCCGTAACAATGTTCCAGTGTTTGCGTCCCATATGGTTACGCGTGCATCCTTTCCGCCAGCAATAACATATCGAGAATCCTTGCTAAAGGTTACCGATAGAGGAAAACCTGATAATCCGCTTAACTTTCTAATTATTGTTCCGGTTTTACTGTCCCATAGAATGACATTATTGTCAAATCCCCCAGTAGCAATCATTTTCGAGTCGGGGCTGTAGGCAACGCAAACAATCTGATGCCTGCGATCGCTTAAGGTTTGCTTTAGGCGAATCTGTCCGTAAGCCAGGTTTACACCTATAAGCAAAAACAGAAGGGCTAAAGACCTTTTCATGGCTATAATGATTTTGACTTAAATAAGCTGATGTTAATACCAGCCTGGAAATAGGTGAAGTTTATCCAATCCCAATTTTCGTTCCAATACTCTTGGGCTAATTGCGAGTATTCAGGAACTGAATACTTTGTAGTTAGCACCCCTCCCTGAATGAAAAGAGAAAGATTATCATTTACAATAATGTCTATTCCTAATCCCCCGTTAATTCCTAAAGTAAATGGGTTTTTTATATTATCAAATGTACCTTCCGCATCTCTTTTTTCCCACATTAAACTAACATAGTTTATGCTTATACCCCCGTAAAGGTATGGGTTCACTTTATACCTCGGTAAAAGCCTATACTTAGGGCAAATGGTTAAACCAATTAAATTGTATTCATCATCCCAAATGCCTTCATTTTTTGCAGGGTTAAAAAGTCTGGAGTATTTAGCAAGAGCCGCAAAACTAAAGGAGCGGCTAAAGTTGTACTGCATTCCTGCATCAATGGAAAATCCCCTGTCAAAAAGATCTTCTTTAAATAACTTAGGAGATAAAACCTCAACATATCCAGCAGATGCCTGAAGGGTAATCTTCTGCTCAAACTGTGCTTTGGAAAAAATGCTTAGCGTAAGCAAGGGAAGAAATAGAACTATAGTTTTAATGATTGGAAGTGATCGAGGGTTCATAGGTTTTTTATTGTTAGTTGATTTAGGATAATTGTAATGCAATTTAGCACAAAATTATTAGAAATGAATAATGATTAAGCAATATTTTATTGACAATCTAAACAAAAACCAAGCCATTGATTTATAACAACTCCTGAAAGACTATAGCGATTTAGACTTAAATAAGCTGATGGTTACTCCTACTTGAGAGTATAGTGCAATAATCATATCATTGGAACTGTCAACTCCGCTTAGTCCACCTTGCAGAAAAAGTCCCAGGTTATCGTTTAGCCTATAGTCAAACCCAATCCCTGCGGTAAATCCAAACTCTGTACTCCATTCAAATTTAAAATCGCCGAACGAAAAAGTATAGTAGTTTAAACTTGCTCCTCCGTAGATATAAGGATTTAGCCTCTTATCGGTAAAGAGTTTGTACTTAGGACAAAGGCTAATTCCGATCAGGTTAAATTCAACATCACCTACAATAAAACCTTCATCGGCAAAAAATGTGGAGTATTTGGCCAGTACTACAATGCTTGTGGATCTGCTAAAGTTGTATTGCGCACCTCCATCAATTGAAAAACCGTTGTTAAACACGTCCGAGAAAAAATCTGGTTGTATTGCCTGAACATAACCCCCTGCAGCCTGAAGGGTAAACTTCTGCTCAAATTGAGCATTTGATTTGCTATAAAAAATTACCAATAAAACGGTTAGCAATAAAAGAGATTTGCTTACGATAGTTTTCATAGTGTTATTATTTAGTTTAATTGGGTTTAATATGTTTCCTTATTATCCTACAAATATGGAATTTTTTATGGGTTTTTTATCATCTTTTGTTTAAAAATCCTTATTTAAAATTATGAACTAAACCCTTTGCATTTATTCTGCACCAAGAATGATCAGGGTATAACGATCAAACAAACGCAGAGTAGCTAGATTGGGAGCAATCAATTTATTTTTTTTGATTTCTTGCGCATAATGATTACTTCATCTTTTCAAAAAAAATGAAGGGACTCTTAATGATATCATTAATGAATTAGGACATTCATATAATTTAATGTAATTTCAATCCATTTTGTATTCTATTGGGATTAAATAAATCATTATTTACTTTTGCTAAAACTTATTATAATACCATATTATTAGCATTTAGTTTTTCTGAAAAATGGTTGAAAAGAAAAGACGAGATATTTTTGACAATACAAAATATTGTAGATGTGGAGGCTGTCTAACCTCATGGGGCTTTTTATTTTTTTTTCTATTGTTGGCAAACACTCTTAATGCTCAATATTTTGATTGGAGATTTAAGTTTTATGGTTTTGCAGATAATCGTGAGTATAAATCTGAGGTGCAAGTTCCTCAAACCATTTTTGGAACTCAGTTTTCTCCAGAATTAGGTTTGAAATTTGATTCGCTGCACACAGTTAGTTTAGGGGTAAATGCATTATTTGAATTTGGCAGTAATAAATTCGCTGACAAAGTTTTACCATTAATGTATTATCAATTTGATGGGGATAAATTCAAATTTAAGTTTGGGTCATTTTCAAGGCATAATGTTCTTGCCAATTCTCCAGAAGCAATATATTACGATTCATTATACTACTTTAGACCTATTATAAATGGTTTCCATTGGAAATATTATGGTAATTTATTCTCTCAGAGTGTTTATTTAGATTGGACTTCTCGCCAAACCGAAGCGAGAAGAGAAACTTTCATAATGGGTGGGCATGGAAAGTACCACTTTGGTAATCTTTTTATTTTCAACCACATGTATATGTATCATTATGCAAAGTCAGCAGATCCTGTGCCCAATGAGTTTATAAGGGATAATGGTGTGCTATACATTCTCTTAGGATATAATACTACATCTATAACCCCATTTGATTCATTGAGTATTAGTATAGGTGGGATTCAATCGTATGAACGCTCAAGAAATGATATGATATGGCACACACCCTATGGTTTTGTTGTCGAAGTAATTGCACAATATAAAGGATTTGGTATTCGAAACATTTTGTACAATGGACAAGGACACAATCTCGATTGGGGAGATCCCTTTTATCGACTTAAGCGATATAATAGGTTGGATTTTTTCTTTACTCCTCTTTGCTATCCTAGGGTTAAGGGACGATTTGGAATATCAATGCATTTTGCGGAAGGTAAAATAAGCCATCAGCAACAGTTTTTATTGAATATTAACTTTAATTCAACAAGACCAAATAAAAATTGACATTCCTCAAGATTAGGAATACTTTATTGATTAGTTTCTGATATATATTATATGGTAATCCGTTTTTTTTATAAAAAAATTCAAGAACCTCATCGAAAAAAAATGTTTTTCTTAAATTTCTTTAGATTAGAGTTATTGGAAGATAATTAATATTTTTTTAGGAATATAATAAGGTAAATCATTGTAAATTTTTTATTTCAAAAAATCCATTTCTCTTTTATTGTATTAAAGAAAATATTGATATACAGTTTATTGTAGGAATAATAAAAATTTTTAAAAATATTTTTCTTTTTATTTTGAAATTTGATTTTCGATTTTCTATCTTTGCACCCGCTTTGATCGGGATATTGGTTGAGGCGGG
>CAZDXY010000159.1:0-6394 GCA_964509385.1 uncultured Rikenellaceae bacterium | reverse complement strand
TAAAACGCACCGTAATGGGGCGCGAAGTGGTGGTTGCCATAACCGAGGGGAAATTAGATTTTGGCCCTTGGGAGCAGATATTCTACGGGGAGTTCGATGGAAAACGCCGCAAAAGAGTTCTGGTGAAAATCATAGGGGAATAGTTATCGAAGGGCATAAAAATTTATGAAATTTTCATAAATCGATTGAACCAGTTTTGGCATTGATATATTAAGCCTTTGGGATGCATGATTGTAAATTTCATGTATTTGTGCTTCGGACTCATCAGTTTCAAAAAATAGTTGGTTAAGCGGTGTTTTTTCTAACGATTGAACCTCCTTGCTTCGATTGCTTAAAATAAATTTACCGTACGAAAGGTAAAAACCTAAACTTGTGAGTTGATTTGCCTGAAAAGCATTTCCCCTGTAGTCGTGTATCGCCCACTTTAGGCTACTCTTAGCGTAAACTTTCTTTACATCTATAAGCTCATCCCATGCCTTAACGCTGTGAATGATAACCGGTTTTTGCAGATCAATGGCAATGTTGATTTGTTCGATCATCACTGATCTTTGGATATCCAACGAAGGTCCACGAAGCTTATCCAGCCCAATCTCGCCAATTCCAATAACATTGGGTTTCGATGCAAGCAGTCTTAGCATTTCTAGTTGAACAGGGATGTCATTGGCATGGGCGTACCATGGATGAATTCCTATGGTGTAAAACTTATCCGATTCAATATCAGCAACCTCGCCAACAAATAAACTCCTGATGGCGAGGGTATCCTTCTGGGGATTTGATGAATGAGTATGAAAATCGATAAGCTTCATCATCCTATAATCAATGATCCATTGTATGAAAAAAGCCTTTGCCTGCTATCCAGTACTTACGCATACAATCAACTGAAAGACAAGAGTGGGCTGGTAGAATGGCCAGCTGCTCGCATTCTTCAATGGCAGTCAGGGCAGCCTGTTCTTTTGCTCTGATTACTCCATGCTCCTGCGATAACGACTCTAAATACAGCCCTTTAATGGGTTTTGACCATGTAAGATCAGGGTTTAGTTTGCAAATGGCACCAAAAGATTTTTGTCCCTGCTCATCCAGGTAAAAGTCCTTCGAGAAGTGAATTGCCCCTGCCCAGATTATAGCTTTACTCTGTTCTGGATATACTGCAACCAAAGGACAAACCATTGCAATGGCAATATTGTTTGTGCTGCAAACCCCTTGGTATACTTGCTGCATATCAAAGAATACGAAGTTACCCGGGCGAAGCTCATCAATACCATCAAAGCTATTGCAAACCATGCTGGTAGGGGTATCACCATAGGAAACGATAAGATTTGGGAAACTCTTAATCCATTTTTTTTTAAGCTGCTTCAACAGATTAAGGGCCGAGGCGTTGAGTTTATTCAAATCATCCTTTATGGCTTGATATGAATGCCCGGCATGGGTTAAAAACCCGCAGAAATGCGTATGGCTCTTACTTAACAAAACTTCAATAATCCTTTCAATGCCGGAATAATCGTTGACCATAATCCCAGATCGGCCTTGTCCTGTATCTATTTCAATTTGCACGTAAACCTTTGAAGCGATTAGGTTAGATAAGGTTTTGGCGTTATCCAGAGATGAGACAATCAGATTCAGCTTTACTTGCGAAGATAACTTGTTAATTTTCATGGCCTGTTGCCTTACAAAGGGAAACGCAATGGTAATATCATTCCATTGATCCCCGGCAAAGTACTCTGCCATTGGAACTGATGATACAGCAATACGATCAACCCCATAATCACGGAACCAACGACCCACCTCGTGACTCTGGTGAGTTTTAAAATGTGGGCGGAAACCAATATTCAGTTTATTGCATTTCTCAACCATGGCCCGAATGTTATTTCGGGAGATGGTTTCATTTACGATCAATGTTGGAGAATCGAACATTATTCCATTATTCAGTTTTCCTCTGTTTTCTAAATTTTTCTTATCTCTTTAAAAAAAAAATTAACTACACTTCAACCGTGAGCCTATCGTATGCTAGGTAAACGTTTTTGGGTAAATCCTTTTCTACATCAACATGAAGGCCCATTTGGTGGCTTATATGAGTGATGAATGCTTGGTTAGGCTTTAATTCCGATATTAGCTCACAGGCTTCGTCCAGTGAAAAATGCGACATATGCTTCTTTTTTCTTAGAGCATTTAATACAAGGCATTTACTTCCAATTATTTTTTCTTTTTCATCATCTTCGATACGATTGGCATCGGTAATATAAGTAAGACCTTCGATCCTAAATCCATAAACAGGCATTTTGTAGTGATAGGCTCTAATGGGAATGACCTTTAAGCTATTAATGAAAAAATCACTTCCATCGATATTGTGTAAGATCATTTCGGGTGAACCGGGATACTTATCTTCGCAGAAAGCGTAATCGTAACCATTTTTAATAGCTTTCTGCACCCTGTTCTCTGCCCATATATCCATGGGACGGTTAAGGAAATAGTTAAATGCGCGAATGTCATCAAGCCCTGCAATATGGTCACGATGCTCGTGAGTAAGAAGAATGGCATCCATATTTTTTACATTTGCATTAAGCATTTGTTGTCGAAAATCGGGACCTGCATCAATTAATATAGTTGTGCCATTGTGTTCAATTAGTGCAGATGTTCTCAATCTTTGATCTCTGCCATCGCTTGAATGACAAACAGGACAAGAACAAGTGATAACAGGAATGCCTTGCGAAGTACCTGTGCCCAAAAATGTTAATTTCACTACTGCTTACTGGTTTTAAAAAATAATACAAATGTTTTATTATTGTGTAGACTTATGTGATCTCAACGAAAGAAAAATTAGAAAAAGTAGTACCATAACGGCAAGTACTGCAGAAGGTATTGCTGCTTCATGTCCAAATAAAGCCATGGCAGTGAAAATTGAGAAACCAGAACTTTTGATAGTTACTAGCATTTTTTGAGTTATTACAATTTTTGGATCAACGCCGATTTTTTTTGCAATAAATCCATAAATGATTCCCAATCCAAAAATCGAAATAAAAAGCGCTAAAACAACAAGAGAAAGAATTTTTAGATTGGGCAATAATGCATTGCGGTTAACACCAATGGCTATAAAAATGATTATGGCAAAACCAAAGTCTACAATTTTACCACGAATTTTCTCAACACTTGGTAGCAGAAATTTAGTTCTAAGTATTTGTGCAATGGCAAGTGGTATCACAACCAGTTGAACCATAGTAAGGAATAAATCAAAAGGTTTGATTCCACTACTTTTAGCAAAAATTTGAACAATCAATGGTGCCAGAAAAATGGAAGCAAGGAATGCCCCAGTAACTGCTGTTATGGCATACTCAACTTTACCCTTTAGAATGTATGTGAATGGTATAATGGCAACCCCAGGAGGAGCAGCAACAATAACAACAAAACCAAAGAACAGCTCCTTACTTGGAACCAAAAGCCATGCAATTGAAAGCAGAATAGATCCAAATACAAAATAGTTTAGGAAAATTCCCATGAGGAAAGGCCCAGCAATCTTCTTTATGCTATTTAACAACATTAAATTTAACCCAGAAAGGGAGAAGGTCATGGTTATGGCTAATATGAATATGTTGTAATCCTTAATGTAATTTGCATAATCTCCCACAATTAACCCAGCTATTACTGCAAAAATTAGGATAGAGTTTCGATTAAGAAGAATTTTTCTTATTAAACTCATGTTTTTTTTCTCAAAGATAGTATCAAAATACAAATGGTTAGCAATCGATTTTTTCTACTTTTACATAAAAAATCATGTTGGGGACTTTATACCTTATACCAACTACTCTTGGAGGTGATCACTGGGAAGAAGTTATTCCTACCCATGTTGCTGAATTTACACGAAGTTTACGGTCATTTGTTGTTGAAGATGTGCGAACAGCAAGAAGGTATCTTTCGCGCATAGGAATGCCTGTATCGATACAAGAGCTTAGTTTTGATATTTTGAATGAGCATTCAACCCAATCCGATGTTGAAGGTATACTTGGACTTTTACTCTCGGGCGAATGTGTTGGACTGCTTTCTGAAGCAGGTGTTCCTGCTGTAGCTGATCCAGGTTCGTTACTTATTAGTTTGGCTCATAAAAAAGGGATTAAGGTTGTACCATTAACAGGGCCCAGCAGTATTATATTGGCTTTAATGGCAAGCGGATTAAATGGGCAAAACTTTGCTTTTGTTGGTTACCTTCCAATTAAACCTAATGAGAGAGACAAACGGATTCGTCAGCTTGAACTTCGTTCAAAAGAAGAGAATCAAACACAACTATTCATTGAAACGCCATATAGAAATAATCAACTTTTAAAATCTTTGATTTCGGTATTGCACCCCGAAACTAATCTTCATATTTCCTGCGATTTAACCCTTCCGACCGAGTTTGTTTTAACCCAAAGAGTAAAGGATTGGAAAAAACAAATGCCCGATCTGCATAAGCGACCGAGCATTTTTGGTATCCTTCAGTATTAAAGAAAAACAATATTTTTTAATCGGGTGTACTAGAGGCTTTCTTTCCTAAAACATCCAACTCAAATATTAGTGGTGAATAAGGTGGTATTGAACTGGTTCCAGTTTCTCCATATGCAAAAAAGCTGGGAATGATTATCTTAGCATAGGTGTACGTCGTTAAATTTCTTAGAGCGACAGAAAACCCTTCAATATATTGACTATCACCAACTGTTACCTTAATAGGTTCATATGTTCTGCTATCGTCATATATATTATTCTCTTCTGCAACACTTTGAATATTCGTATCGAATAAAAAGTCATCTAAAAATCTTCCCTGATAGTTAACAGAAACAATATCATCATCAAATATTTCTTGATCTGTAGGCTGTGTGTACAAGCCATTTATGCTATGATCATCATCTTCAGCAAGTTGTTCAATTATTGTAAGGAAATAAACGCTATCAATAAGAATGCTGTCAATAATTGCATCGGGGTAGAATTCAATTAAATAATTATCTATTAGCTCTTGTTCATATGCCTCTGGATCTGTAACAACTTTTATCAATTCAACATCAAATATAACAGATGTGTATGGGTTGAGACCTTTGTAAATAGTTGTGCCATATGCTAGACTGGAAGGCATCAAAAATTTGGCTTTACTCCCTTCTTTAAGCAGACTTAATCCTTCTGATAAGCCAGCAATAAGAGGATTTTTGCTACTTTTTAGTTGACGGAAAGAGGGAATATATCGGGTTGATGAGGAATATATGTCGTGTAGTTGAGCTATGCTATCGTTAGTGGTTTCAAATACGTATTCTTCGAGATCCATACCTGAATAGTTAAATATAACGAAATCTTCATTTCCAGGCTGCAAACTACTTTCGGTATCACCTTCTTCGTAGATTATGTAGTAAAGTCCTGTTGATGTTTTTATGGCCTCAGGATAGTGAATACTAACATATGCATCAAGCCTTAGAAGTTCGTCAGATTCATGTTCATCTATTTCCTTTTCACAGGCAATCAACGAAAACATTATGGTTAATAAGAAAGCTGGGATAAATTTATTGATGTTCATAAAACATATTAATTATTACTTGATACTATCCAATCTAATTTCATAAAATATGGGTGTGTAGGGTGCGACTGCTCCATAACCATTAACACCATACCCCATGGATGAAGGAACTACCAATTCGGCATTTTGGTTTGGACTCATCAGCATAAATCCAAATGTTAACCCTTCGGTAAGTTCATCATCGCCAATAATAATTTGCTGCCCCACTTCGGGTGTCTCAGCAAAAACATCTCCATTTAGAACACTTGCCCTATACCAACCATATATTGTATCTCCAATGGAAGGTTTAAGGTCTGTATATGATTCATTTAAAAACTTTATCCAGAATCCTAATGTGTCCTGAACAAAGCCTTCGTTTTGGCTTACAAAGGTACTGATATTTTCTTGTTCAACTCTAATTTGACAATTATTAACGGAAATTAATAGAATATCGTATGCAAGTGGCGACCAAGATGGAATTGGACCAACCTTTTGATTACCGAAACCATATATTGAGGAGAAGAGTAAAGTGGCTATCTCTTTTTCTCGACAGATTAAAAGCCCTCTTCTAAGCCCCTCAATTAATTCGTTGTCTCCAGCAACTGTAACAACTGGTAATAGTGATAGAACAGAAGTATCAAGAGAAATTTCCAGGGCAACTTCAAGAATATTTGTGTCGAAAACCAATCCTCCAGTACCAAAGGTATAGCCAACATACCAAAACGAGATGGAGTCGCCTTGTGCAACCCGATAACCATATCCCTTATTGCGAATGACATGGTAAACGCCATTCTGCTTTGTGAATTTTAAGTTTCTGCTATTCAAATACTTTTCAATGGTAGCATTATCCTTTTCCAACCTCTCGTCTTCGATGGACTTTGTGCAACT
>CAZDXY010000158.1:0-6457 GCA_964509385.1 uncultured Rikenellaceae bacterium | reverse complement strand
AAAAGTTGTAAGATAACCTTTTGTAAACAATACCTTAACAAAAAGCTAAAAAATTATTAATGACTTTTTTTATAATGAAATTGATTAGTAGGGCAATAGACTTTACTAATTGTTATTCAATGCCTTAAAAATTACTGACCTCTATTCAATGCTGTTATTTACTTTTTATCCTTTTTTGAACCAAAAATTGAAAAGCTAACATACCTTTTGGGGTTAGCTTTCAAGTCCTCAAGCAGGAGTTCAAGATTGCGAGAAGCATTTGTAACATTATGATACAGGGTATCGTTATTCACCAACATACCCATTGTACCCTCTCCCCTATTTATTTTGTCTACAATATGGTTAAATGATTGGATTGCAGAATCGGCTTGAATAAGGGTTGAGGCAATATTTGCTCTAGCCATAGAATCGCTTATAGAAGAAAAATTGTTGATAATGTTGGTAATGGCCTGGTTATTTTCTTCTAGATTTTTTGAAATTGACTGCACGTTATTGATTATCTCAGAAAGTGAACCGTTTTCATTAAGCATATTATCGAGACTTGAAGAAGTTCTTTCCAAATTTTGAAGTGAAATTCTGAGCGAATTTATGCTGTGATCAATATTAATTCTGTTCTCATGGTTAAAGACTTGCTGAATTACTTCCATAACTTTTTCAACATCTTCCATCAATCTTTCAGCTTTCTCCTTAACAGGAACCATCTCGTGAATCAGTTGATCAACTAATCCTGTTTCTATCGAAGATATTAAGGTATCACCCGATTTATGAAAAACCTTATTTGGGGAAATCTCCAGTTTAATAGCTTTTCCACCCATTATATCTGCACTTACTAATTTTGCTGTAGAATTAACCGGGACAGGGTATCTTTTTTGAATTATCATGGTAACAAATAGTCTTCCAGTATTTCCTTCTTCAAAACGTATGCTCTTAACTGTTCCTACTTTGTAACCACTCACTAAAACATTATCGGTTTGCTTCAGCCCATCGATGCGGGTAAAAATGGCATGATAAGTATTGGTTCGGGTAAATATATCTCTTCCCTTTAAAAAATTAATACCCCAGAAAAGAACTGCAAGGCATATTGTGGCAAAAAGTCCGATTTTAGCTTCTCGAGTTAATTTCATAAAAATCAATTATTAAATTGGTTTATCTATTAATAGCCTGATTTAATGGTATTTGTTTCCCATCGAGAAAGGCAACGATAAATGCATCGGGAAAAAGTTCACGAATTTGTTTATTAAAATCCAATGCTTCGCTATAACTTTTTTTACTTCCAACCAAATATTTATATATACCATCAGCATTGTACTCTTCCACCCCATCAATATTTTTAAAAAAGGCTGAGTTTGTGGGAATCTGTTTGCTGGATGCTGTTATCTGTACCTTAAAAAGAAGCCCTTGCTCCTTAACTACTGATTTGTATTCAGGAGTGCTTTCTGTCCATGTTGTTGTAACTTTTGGAGCAGAAACATTATTTGTTGATGTTTTAAGACTTGAGTCGAAATAGGACTCAGCAGTAAAGGCGCTACGTGTTTCAATCTTGTTTTTATAATCCCTAAAAGCTCTAAATATGGCAGAAGCAAGGTAATCCTGTCCACCTTCTGTTACAAGATATTCTTCCTCCTTCGGGTTGCTTAAAAAGCCTAGTTCAACTAAAACACTTGGCATTGAGGCTTTCCATAAGACCAAAAACCCTGCCTGCTTAACTCCGCGGTCTTTTCTTTTGGCTCTATCGCGAAATTCATCCTGAACAAGGCTAGCCATATTCAAACTTTGATCTAGAAAAGAGTGCTGCATAAGGTTGAAAATGATAAACGATTCAGCAGAATTAGGATCATAACCTTCATATTTAGTAGTATAATCCTCCTCGTATGCAATAACAGCATTCTCACGCATGGCTACATCAAGGTTTTCATCTGATTTATGCAAACCCATTACATATGTTTCAGTACCATAGGGTACTTTGCTGGGATTAGCATTACAATGAATGGATATGAACAAATCTGCACCACTCTCGTTTGCTATTTTGGTACGTTCGTCTAAACCAACAAAAACATCCTCCTTGCGAGTATAGATAACCTCAACATCGGAAAGATGTTTGCTTATGTATTCCCCCACTTTAAGTGCAACGGCAAGGGTAATATCCTTCTCCATGGCATTTTTTCCTCTTGCGCCAGAATCCTTCCCGCCATGTCCAGCATCGATGACCACCTTTTTGATTTTGTAACCCTCTGGTGCATGTGCATATAAAGTAAAAGAAAAAAACAATATTGCTGATAATACTACAATCCCAATTGATTTCGTTTGAATCGTTATATATTTAATTGTTGACAGCATACGCTCAAAGATTGAATTTTTAGTAGTTTTGAGCTTGAATTCACGAATTCTTTTACAAAAATACTATATAAATTGTATTTGAAATCTTTAGTTATCCTTTTTGTTGCAATTTTCACAGCTAATTCAATTAGTTCTTCTGTCTATTCACAAGAGCCCAATCATTTTTTTCCAGTTAATTTAGATACAGTTAATATAACAAATCAACAACCTTTCCTTTGGTCTGATACCACTGCTCTGAATAACGCTAAAACATATAACAATAACAATGCCTTTAAGCAAGATACTATTAGCTTAGTAAATGATACAATAAATATTTCTTCAGATACAACAAAAATTGATTATCCTTTAAAGAGTCCAATATATAGTAATGCTGAGGATTCGCTCTTATATTCCCTTGACGGTAAAATGGTTTTTCTGTACGGTGATGCGGTTGTGAAATACGAAAACATGGAATTAACAGCTGCATATATTGAATATAATATTGAAACAAGTGTAGTTTTTGCACAAGGTATGCCCGATAGCACTGGAAATATTGTTGGAAAACCAATCTTTAAAGAAGGAAACCAAGTATACAGGATGGAGCGAATGAATTATAATTTTGATTCCAAAAAAGCTAAGATAGTTGGGGTTATCACAGAGGAAGCTGGTGGTTTTTTGCATAGCCAGCAAACGAAATTGGTGGATAATAAAACTATAAATCTATCCGGAGGCAAATTTACCACTTGCGATCTTGAACACCCTCATTTCTATATCGGAATAACAAAAGGGAAAGTGATATCTGGGGATAAACTTATTTTTGGTCCCGCATATATAGTTTTGGGAGATGTTCCATTACCCATTGGTTTACCCTTCGGTTTTTTCCCGAATAAAAAAGGAAGGTCATCTGGCGTATTACTTCCAGAATATGGTGAAGAGCAGAATCGTGGATTTTTTCTGAGGAATGGGGGATTTTACTTTGGATTGAACGATTATTTTGATCTAGGTATAACAGGTGATGTCTACTCAAGAGGATCTTGGGCTCTCAATGCTCGCTCCAACTACCGTAAGCGTTATCGTTTCTCTGGTAATTTCTCGGTAGCTGTATCAGAAAATGTTTTTGGTGAAAAGGGACAGGACGATTACATTAAAAATCAATCCTACTGGTTAAGGTGGAGCCATTCTCAAGATCCCAAAGCAAGCCCTAACTCAACCTTTCAGGCATCGGTTAATCTGGGATCACCAAACCATAATAAGTATAACGCACGTAGCGTAGATGCCTTTTTAACCAACACTATATCATCCAGCGTATCCTATTCAAAGGTTTGGCCTGGTACTCCATTTAGCATGTCTACTTCAATGAATCATACTCAGAACAATCTGGATAGTACAATTACTCTTGGATTGCCAAAGGTCTCATTTAATATGAGCCGAATCTATCCCCTGAAGAAAAAGGGGAAAATTGGGAATCCTTCATGGTATGAGAACATTGGAGTTTCACTTTCTTCAAGGCTTGATAATTCAATTAGCACAAAAACCGACAAACTGTTTACCGAAGAATCATTAGAAAACTTTAAAAATGGTGCACAACACAGCATACCAGTATCCACTTCATTCAACATTTTAAAATACTTCATTATTAGTCCATCAGTTAACTATACCGAAAACTGGTACACAAAAACTATTGAAAAACATTGGGACCCAGACTCAATGTACATTCAAGGGGGTGATACGTTATATGGCAGGGTAGTAACTGACGTAGTTCCCGGTTTTGCCCGTGCCTGGCAATATAATACCGGAGTATCGATGAACACTAAGATTTATGGCATGTTTCAATTCAAAGAGCGATCTCCTATTCAGGCAATCCGACACGTAATGACTCCCTCTATTGGTTTGTCATACCGTCCAGATTTTAGTCAGGAACATTACGGCTTCTACAGAAAAGTACAAAACGATAACACAGGTCAAAATTTTATTCAGTACTCAATTTTTGAACAATCCCTCTTTGGAGGACCAGGTTCTGGAAAAAGCGGAATGATAAATTTCTCGTTGAATAATAACTTGGAGATGAAAGTCCGTTCAAGCAAGGACACCACATCAAACTTTCGAAAAATTAAAGTACTTGAAAGTTTAAACCTAAACACATCTTATAACATGCTTGCCGACTCAATGAATTGGACACCCTTAACGGCTTCGGCACGTACAACCCTTTTCGAAAAATTTAATATAAGTCTTTCAAGTACTCTTAACCCATATGCCCTTGATTCATTGGGAAAAATAAGTAAATACTATCAGTTCACAGAAAACAATAAGCCTTTTAGGCTAACCAATGCCAGAGCAAGTTTAAGTTTTTCGTTAAAAGGAGGAGGTAAAGAAAGCGGAAAGGATACTGGGCAGCAGGGACAAATGGCAGGGGGACAACTAATTGGTTCCGAATCTGGAGATCCAATGTTTGGACAGGCCATTGGTACAGAATACTCTGATTTAGAATATATCGATTTTAATGTTCCTTGGTCTTTAAGAGTCGATTATTCGTTCAGCTATTCAAAGCAATATCTTACAATGAGTACAAACCAGAGCGTATCCTTTTCGGGTGATATGAGTTTAACCCCAAAATGGAGAATAGGATTTAGTTCGGGTTATGATATAAAAAACAAAAAACTAACAACTACATCCTTAAACTTTTACAGAGACCTTCACTGCTGGGAGATGCGACTTTCAGTTATACCAATCGGATACCTAAAAAGCTTTAGCTTTAATATAAATGTTAAATCAGCAACTCTAAAAGACTTAAAGTATAATAAAAGGCAAAGCTATCAAGATAACTTCTAGTAATAGTATACTAATCTGATGATATTTAACTTTATTTTTACAAACCAATTTTAAAAAAAATGAAAAAAATAATCAACACTGAAAATGCCCCAAAAGCTGTAGGCCCTTACAGCCAAGCCGTTGAAGCTGGAAATTTTGTTTTTATTTCAGGTCAGATTCCCATTGTACCTGCTACAGGGAAAATTGTTGATGGTGGTATTGCTGAACAAACCGAGCAGGTATTGAAGAATCTGGGAGCTATACTTAAGGAAACAGGTTTATCCTACGAAAACGTAGTAAAAACAACCTGTTTGCTAAGCGATATGGATAATTTTGTTCCCATGAATCAGGTTTATGCCCAGTTTTTTACTAAGGACATGCCTGCAAGGGCAGCGTATGGTGTTGTTAAACTTCCCTTGGGAGTTCTTGTTGAGATTGAGGCAATTGCATACAAGGGTTAAGTCATTTTGATTATTCAAAAAATAAAAGAAGCCTCGTGGATCACGGGGCTTCTTTTATTTCAATATCTCAACAATATACTACTCAGCAATTACCTCAAATTCAATGGTAACCTTCACATCGCGATGCAATTTTACCTCAGCAGTATAGTTACCAACCTCCTTAATATGCTCTTCCTTAATGTTAATGTTCTTCCTGTCAACTTCAAGTCCTTTCTCTGCTAAGGCTTCGGCAATTTGAATGGTATTAACCGAACCGAATATCTTCCCGGTGGAGCTGGTTTTAGCACCAATAATCAATTTAATTCCCTCAAGTTGCTTGGCAACAGATTCGGCATCGCCCTTAATCTTAGCCTCTTTGTGGGCTCTTTGTTTGATGTTCTCGGCCAAAACTTTTTTGGCGGTCACGGTGGCAGCAATAGCATATCCCTTGGGAATCAAATAGTTTCGTGCATAGCCATTCTTCACGGTTACTATGTCGTTAGTATGTCCCAAGTTTGGTATATCTTGTTTTAAAATAATTTCCATCGTATGGTTCTCCT
Organism: uncultured Rikenellaceae bacterium; assembly: GCA_964509385.1. Classification (GTDB taxonomy): domain Bacteria; phylum Bacteroidota; class Bacteroidia; order Bacteroidales; family Tenuifilaceae; genus MWFE01. The sequence continues at coordinate 333 of CAZDXY010000158.1, read as the reverse complement.
GATTTTTATTTCAACAAGTCTGTTACAAAAGGTAGTAAAGCTAAATGGCGGGCTCTTTTAACAGCTGTAGCCACTTTACGTTGATACTTAAGGGATGTTCCGGTAAGGCGACGGGGCAATATCCTTCCCTGTTCGTTTAAGAATTTTTTAAGAAATTCAGGGTCTTTATAGTCTATGTACTTAATCTTGTTCTTTTTGAACCGGCAGTACTTTTTCTTCTTAACCTCAACGGATGGAGGTGTGAGATACCTGATTTCACTCTGATTCTGATTCATGACTTACTCCTCCTTTACATTTTGTTCAACCTTAGCTCTACGTTTCTTCTCAGCATAC
>CAZDXY010000157.1:0-6494 GCA_964509385.1 uncultured Rikenellaceae bacterium | reverse complement strand
TTGAGGGGCTGGCGCCCGTTTAGGGTGTGCAAGTTCGAGTCTTGTCCTGGGCACTTTTACAAAACAAAACCCGCTGTAAACTATTTGTTTATGGTGGGTTTTTGTTTTAGGCTAAATATTGTATAATTCAAAAGCACGAAAAATTATTATCAATACTTTTTGTATTGCTACACAATATTCGTTAAAGAACCAAAAAGCTTATTTGGATGAAATTACTCCGTTCTTAATGATTCCGTTGGATTCAGTATTGCTGCACGGTATGCCTTGATGCTTATGGTAACAAAGGTTACTATAATTGAGATTGTGGCTGCCAGGATAAAAATAAAAATCGACAAGTTGGTTCGGTAAACGTAGTTGTCCAACCAGTTACTCATAAAGTAGTACGAAACGGGAATTGCAATGATAATGGAAATCCCAACAAGTATTAGGAATTCCTTGGAAATCAATCCAACAATTGAGCCCTCATTTGCTCCAACCACTTTACGAATGCCAATCTCCTTTGTTCGACGCTCAACGGTGAAGGAAGCCAGACCGAAAAGGCCCAAACAGGCAATAATAATGGCCAGGATTGTAAAGAGCGTGAAGATAAAACCACGTTTTTCATCGGCTTCGAACTGGTTATTGAAAGTATCGGTGAGAAATTGATACTCAAAGGGCTGTTCGGGGTACATTTCCATCCAGGTTTGCTCAATGAAGCGGATGGATTCCTGTCTGGTATTTTCGGCAAGTTTTATGTAAACTATCCTGTTGAATGGCCTGTATAGCAGCATCAACGTTTCAATCTCGTTGTACATCCCGGTTTGGTGGTAGTCTTGCATTACACCCACAACCTTAGCCCTTAAAAACTCGCCACCAATAGTTTCAACTCTCTTCCCGAGAGGCTCACTCCAGTTCATTCTCTTCACAAAGGTTTCGTTAACGATAACACCGTTAAGCGTATCACCCAGAATATCGGACTGAAAATCACGACCTTTAACCATTTTTATACCCAGCGTTTCAATAAAGTCGTGATCAACAACAGCTAAGTTTATTCCTCTTTCAACCATTCCCTCCTCCGATTCAACACTCATAAGATTTTTCCCCGATCCACCACCCATTGGAGTGCTGGTTGAAGCTACGCTTTTAATGATGGGATTTTCGAGAAGTTTCTGCTTGAAAACGGGGTAACTTCGAACCATATTCCTATTGGTGAGGCCTATGGATAAAATGTTGGTTTGATCGTAGCCCAAATCCATGGTCTTTAAAAAGTTTAGCTGTTTGTAAACAACCAACGTACAGATAATCATCGAAACAGATATAAGAAATTGGGAAATAACCAAGACCTTACGGAATAAGTTTCCTGACGAACCTTTGGTAACTTCGCCTTTTAAAACCGTGGTTGGCTGGAATCGGGAGAGATAAAATGCCGGGTATGTTCCGCCAATAATTCCAACAATAATTATCACTGAAATTACGCTGAGAATTACAACAGAACTTTGTAAAACGCTCAGATCGAAGTTTTTCCCTGCCAGTAGGTTGAATTGTGGCAATAGCAACGCAACCAATACAATGCTTAAAATCAACGAGATTACAGTAAGAACTGTTGATTCGGAGAGGAACTGGAGCACCAGCGAAAGCCTGTTTGATCCCACAACCTTTCTCAATCCAACCTCGCGTGCACGACGTGCCGAACGTGCAGTGGCCAGATTCATATAGTTCATGGCTGCAATGAGAATTAGGAAGAATGCCACGATGGAGAAGATGTAAACGTAGGTCATGCTACCTGTGGGTTCAGGTTCTTGCGGGCTTGTAGAAGTGAGGTGAATTTTGGTTATGGATTCCAAAAGGTACTCTATGGAAATTCCTCTTCGCTCGAAAATCTCGGCCATATACTTGCCGTACATCTCCTGCATTTTAACCTGAAAAGCAGCAACATCAAACCCTTCGGGGAAAAGCAGGTAGGTGAATACACCAAAATTTCCCCAGCTGCCCACAAAATCGGATGGCAGGCTCTTGCGCGATAAGAGGGCATCGAACCTGAAGTGGGAGTTCTTTGGAACATCCTCAATCACCGCCGTAATGCGGAACGATTCCTCGTCTGAAACCAAAGTTTTTCCAATGGGATCCTCATCGCCAAAGTACTTGTTAGCAACCGTTTCGGTTAGTACTATGGTATTGGGTTCCATTAGAGCCGATTTGGGATCGCCCTTTAGAAACTTGTAGGTAAACATTTCAAAAATTGCGGTATCAGCATAAAAGAAGTTCTCCTCGTAGAACTCCTTATCATTGTACTTAAAGGGAGCTCGGTTAAAATTAATAAACCGAACAGCCGCCTGAACTTCAGGGTAATCCTCAGTAACCTGGGGTCCAAAGGGAATTTGTGCCACTATCCAGGTAAACTCATCGTCGGTTTCCCTGATGTGCGATGCAACACGGTAAATCCTTTCGGCTTTCTCATGGTAACTATCATAGCTAACCTCATCGGCAACATAGATAATGAGGAAAAGTGCACTGGCAATTCCAATAGTTAAGCCAATGATATTAAGGCTACTATACCCGAAATCCCTGGTTATATTCCTTATGGCGGTTTTGAGCAAGTTTTTTAGCATTTTTATTTTGATTATGTTTAAGTTTAATGCGGACTTGTTATGAAAAATTAAGAAGCCATTGCTTTACATAAGTTCTATGGGTATAGTTACAGGGATATTGGAATACCCCTATAGAAGTCAAGTATTTTCGTTTTGAGGAGGTATGTGTATTTTGCATGAAGTAATTCGCCCTCTGCTTTAACTAAGTTATTTTGAGCGACTCCTAAATCCAAAGCGTTAACCATACCCAATTCGAATTTATTTGCAGTTTGCTTGTATAGCTCCTGATAGCTCTTTACCGCTTCGCTATACGCTAAATATCCATCCCATGCGGCTTTAGCATCGGCAATTGCGCTTTGTATATCTTTATAAACAGACTTTTGTGTCTCTTCCAAAGCAAATTTTGAATCTAAAAGTTGAATCCTAGATTGACTAACTCGTGTAATGTTTGAAAGCCTTTGGAAAATCGGTACCGAAACCCTAAACTGAAGCACGTGTTGTGAGTAATCCTTAATCTGTTGTCCATAGGTGTAGTCTGGATACGATATCCTGTTGTCGTGTGGCCCATACCAGGCCGACTGGTCGTATCCTGAGCCAAATGAGTATCCCAGTGAAATCCTTGGGCTTAATAGGCCATATGACATGTAAACACTTTTTTCGGCGCTCTTTACGTTAAATCTTTCCCTTTTTATTTCGGGTTTCAGCTCGACAATCTGCGTATAGGTGTACTTGTAGTCCAAATCGTTGGAGCTGTCAGCGATAACAATTGGAGTGATCTCTATGGAGAACTCATTAGAGTTTTCCAGCTCAAGAAGTTGAGCCAACTCTAGGGTTGAGTATCTCAGCCTGTTGTTAGCAATAGTAACCAAAGCTTGCTGGTTTACATTCTGTGCTTTGAGGTTAAGGTATTCTCCCTGCGAAATTTTCCCGAGTTCTATTTCAGCCTCGGCTTTTGTAAGCTGTTGTTGAGTGAGCTTAAGTTGTTCGTTTGTCAGCTTGACGTTTTCTGTATCAAGCAATACCTGCAGGAAGTTAGCAACTACATTCAGGGTTACATTGTTCTTAAGTATTTCCGTGTTCTGTTTCTGCGACTCAAGTAAATACTTTAATCGAGCCCTATTGTTTAAACCATATAAACCATTAAAAAGGGTAATCTCCGAGCTAATTCCTAAGCTACCTCCCTGATTTTCCATCCTAACAAATTCTAGCTCGTATTGACTAAAGGTTGATCCATTCAAATACTGATGGTTAAAGAAACCCGAAAGGTTTGGTCCCATTTCAAATGTACTCTGTGTAAACTGTTTCTGGGAAATCTTTTCCTGTAGCTCGCTTCGTTTTATTTGGATATTGTTCTGCAAGGCATGGCTAATACACTCTTCCAATGTCCAACTCTTCTGTGCTTTGAGATAAAGAGAATAAGATGATAGTAATAGTATAACCGCTAGGGAGATTCTAATTTTCATGACTCAAATCGATTACTGAATACAATGTTTCTTATAGTATTTCAAATATATATAGCGTTTCTTCATCAAATGATGAAAGCGAAGTAAGGGTATCGATGAATAAATGCCAGCATAGGTCACAATCGAGAAAAGTATTAAAGTCTGTGATTTCGTTGATTCCATTCAACCAGAAAAAATATTCAGCAGATTGTTTTTGATGATACCCAGAATCATTTACAAAACACACATCCACATTTCTGCTATTAGACTCGCTCAGCAATTCGCTTTCGCTTATGGTAGAAGCTTCCTCTATCTCCTTTGCAGATTGAGAAGGGTATGTAGAGGAAGCAAAAAGATATGACCCCGAAAAAATAGTAATCAGAGTAAGTTTAATAAGGTTTGCTGCGAATGGATTAATTTTCATGGATTTACATTTTAATTTAATTTCTCTTTCTGTAAAGAACCTGAATATGGGTTGCTCCCTTACAGGGAGTGAATATCTGAACAAGCTCCCATGATTTTTCATACGTTGCCAAAGCTTTTCTGAGATTCATTATTTGCTCAATGGAGGCGTGACAGCTGTCGTCATCGTATTCCTTTAGCTGAGTACCTTCCAAATCCCATGGAAAAGATTCTATCCTGAAGCTGTAGTTAATTTTTCTGTGGCCTACGGTGAGTGTAACCTCTGCGATCTCATCCTCACCAAAATTTGCTAAGGGAATGCATATTTCACGCATGATTAGCTGTTTTTGTTTAAACTACCGAGGATTAAAAAATATTTCTATAAAATTTTCTTCTGGTTTTCGGTAACTATATGTCCATCAAATAGCTGTACAATACGATGAGTTTTTTCAGCATCGCTGGGCGAGTGGGTTACTATTATAATGGTTGTTCCCTCGTTATTTAGCTCAGTTAACAAACCCATAACCTCTTCGCCATTGGCTGAGTCTAAGTTTCCGGTTGGTTCATCGGCAAGTATCAGCTTTGGATTTGCTACAACTGCACGGGCAATAGCCACTCTTTGTTGTTGCCCACCTGATAGTTGCTGTGGGAAATGCTTTTTGCGATGCGAAATATTCATTCTTTCCAGCACTACCTCAACCTTTTTCTTCCTTTCAGTTGAAGGTACGTTCATGTATAGAAGAGGTAATTCTACATTCTCGTAAACCGTTAGCTCATCAATCAGGTTGAAACTCTGAAAAACGAAACCAATATTCGATTTACGAAGGTTTGTACGCTGTTTCTCTTTAAACTTGGATACTTCAATTCCGTTGAAAAAAAACTCTCCCGATGTTGGATTATCTAATAATCCAATAATGTTAAGCAGAGTACTTTTGCCACACCCGGATGGTCCCATGATTGCCACAAATTCGCCATCTTTAACCTCGAGGTTTACTTTATTTAGAGCGGTGGTTTCCACTTCCTCTGTTCTAAATACTTTAATCAACTCATTGGTTTTGAGCATAAATCCATTGTTGTTCATGATATTATAATTTAGGGATAGGTTAATTATTTAAAAATTAATTTTTCAACATTTCCATAGTTATCGTAGCTTGATACAATTACTCTTTCGCCAGCTTTTAAACCTTCCACTACTTCGTAATGGCGGGGATTTTGACGATTTATTCTTATTGATCGACGTGTAGCAAATTTACCCGATGGGTCAACTACAAATATCCATTGACCACCAGTGCTCTGGTAAAAACCGCCTCTTGGAATCAGAATAGCAGTTTGTGATTCTCCCAATTCAAGGCGTATGCGTGATGTTTGTCCAATACGAATATTTTCGGGTATGTTCTTATCGAAAATCATATCAACGGTAAAACGACCATTCCGAACCTCAGGGTAGATCTTTGTGATATGGCATGGGAAAAGATGGCTGGCAAATTCACTTTCACCTTTCAACTCCCTTGTAATTCTATTTACATAGTGTTCATCTATATCCACTTTCAACATGTACGAGTCCAGCACATGAATGGTACCAATCCTATGACCAATCCCAATAACTTGCCCTACTTCAAGGTTTAGCGAAGCCAGTTCCCCGCTAACAGGCGCTTTAAACTCAAGGGCATCTAACCGTTTGCGAACAATGGTTAAATTTCGCTGTAGCCTTTCGGCATCTTCTTCAAGTGTTTTTATTTGGATTATTCTAAACGTTGAATCTTGCTTCCAGCTCTCGCGGAAAAGAATAATACGTTCGTTGGTTAGTTCATAGGCCTCCTTCGATCTTTCATACTCATCCTTAGAAATATGGTTTTGTTCGTAAAGCACCTTGTTGTTATTATAGGTGCGCTCGTGCTCTTTGAGCTCGTACATAAGATTGATAAGACTACTTCGGGTATCGAGGGTTTGACGCTCCATTTGTAAACGAGTACTGCGCAAATCATTTGTGGTACGCGACACGTTTGCCTCGTTATTCGAAATGTCGAGGATTAAGCTTGTATTGCTAAACCGCACTATTACATCTCCCTGTTTTACTCTACTT
>CAZDXY010000156.1:4697-6583 GCA_964509385.1 uncultured Rikenellaceae bacterium | reverse complement strand
CACAGAGTTTACCTTCGGTGAGGGCTTCGCCGTTCACAGAGAAATAAATCTAATTCTATAAGGCTTTTGAGACACCCTTTTTTTCATCCTGTAGACATCTACTCTTTAAAGGAAAACTTTATGGTTTGTTTAAGGTCAGGATGTAAGCTGTTAGCCACAGGGCATTCTTTGGCTGCCAATTCAAGGAGCTTTCGCTCCTTAGGCGAATAGCTGTTATGGGGAAATGTAAGATCAACGATAACCTCAACCACCCTTCGGGGGTTAGTTTCCATAATCTTGGTTATAGCAACCCTTGTTCCATCAATGCTGAAACCGTGGGTTCGAGCCGAAATACCCATTATGGTTAGCATGCATGATCCCAAGCTGGTGGCAAGCAAATCGGTTGGCGAAAAGAATTCGCCTTTCCCCTGATTATCAGGAGGTGCATCGGTAATAAGCTTATTCCCTGACAGCCTATGAATTGCCTCGGTTCTCAGCTCACCAAGGTAAGTAATGTATGATGTTTCCATTGATTTTTTTTTCAAAGGTAGAAAATAGATTTAAAAAAAAGGGGGCGATTTGCCCCCTTCGATTTATCTCAAAAAAAAGACTACATTACTAATCCTAAATCACACATTGCATTGGCAACCTTCATAAAGCCTGCAATATTAGCACCCTTCACGTAGTTAACGTATCCATCGGATTCTTTGCCATACTGAACGCATGCGCTATGGATATTCTCCATGATCTGCTTTAAGCGCTCATCAACCTCTTCGCGACTCCAGTTAAGCTTCATGCTATTCTGGGTCATTTCCAAACCTGAAGTGGCTACGCCACCAGCATTTGCTGCTTTTCCAGGGCCAAAAGGAATTTTATTCTTAATGAAAGTTTCGATAGCCTCTGGTGTACAACCCATGTTTGAAAGCTCGCTAACGCACTTAACACCATTCTTCACAAGCATTGCTGCATCGTCACCGTTAAGCTCATTCTGGATTGCACAGGGAATAGCAACGTCAACCTTTACCTCCCATGGTTTTTTACCAGCAAAGAACTTGGCACCGGGGAATTTCTTAGCGTAGGGCTCTACGATATCCTGGTTCGAGTTACGAAGATCTAACAAATAATCAATCTTCTCTCCGCTAATACCAGCTTCATCATAGATATAGCCGTCAGGACCAGAAATGGTAACTACCTTTGCGCCCAACTCGGTTGCTTTAAGAATAGCACCCCATGCCACGTTTCCGAAACCAGAAACTGATACAATTTTACCCTTAAGGTCTTGACCAATGGTTTTTAGCTGATGGTTAATAAAGTAAATACCACCAAAACCAGTAGCCTCGGGACGAATCAGCGAACCACCCCAGTTAAGCCCTTTTCCGGTGAGAACTCCTGTGTGCTCACCAGCCAGTTTCTTGTACATTCCATATAGGAAACCGATTTCACGTGCACCTACTCCAATATCCCCCGCGGGAACGTCAGTTTCGGGACCAATATGTTTCCATAGTTCTAACATAAATGCCTGACAAAAACGCATAATTTCTGCATCGCTACGACCTTTGGGGTTGAAATCGGAACCACCCTTACCACCACCCATTGGTAAAGTGGTTAAAGCGTTTTTAAATGTTTGCTCAAAGCCAAGGAATTTAAGCGATGAAAGGTTTACACTTGGGTGGAAACGTAATCCACCTTTGTAAGGTCCAATAGCTCCATTAAATTGTACCCGATAAGCAATGTTAACATGAATATTCCCCTCATCGTCAGCCCAAGGCACCTTAAAGATGAAAACACGGTCGGGCTCAACAATACGCTCGATAATCTTGTGCGATTCGAACTTTGGGTTCTTATTGTAAATCTCTTCAACTGACTCAAGAACCTCATGAACAGCTTGTAAGAACTCCTTTTCACCG
>CAZDXY010000156.1:0-4584 GCA_964509385.1 uncultured Rikenellaceae bacterium | reverse complement strand
ATTTTCAAAAGAAAAACCAGTAATAAAAACATGATATTAAACAGGAAGTTAACCACCTAATCAATCGTTTTCGAAATGCTGTTGGGATTTAATGCTAAACCCAGGTTTAAAAACAACCCCACGACTATTTTTTCCATCGATGTGGATTGTTAAAGGTTCGTTGAAGTGTACGCAACGGATGTATTCCGTTTCGAGCCAAGATGTTATTCCCTCCAAAAAATTGACATCAAAAATACCATCGTTTAGGTACGGATTAACGGTAAGGTAGCCAACCCTGAAAGAAGTTAGGTTTTGAAAAAAGTGAGTGCCCTGGCTAGGTTCAACCCTGAAATTTTCGAGTCCTGATTCCACAATAACCCTTGCCTCCGATATCTGTGCCCATTTAATGGGAATACCCAGCCATGGATCGCTACTACCCCACCTTCCAGGCCCAACCAAAACATAATTGCGTTTCAACTCCATGTATTTGGAGTTTACCATCTCCATTTCAGCAGCAATTATATTGGTATTAGCTGGGTCGAATTTTGATGGCTTCACATATACGAAATCACGAATGTTTGCTACCCTCCCATGCCCAAGGGCTGAGGTTGAATAGATCAGCGTATCTTCAGGGTTAACTTTTTCCCAGGGAAAATCGTCGGATTGCTCGCTCTCGACAATTGGACGGATTTGCAGCAAATTGAATATTTTGGGGTGATTATTTGATGTTTCAAGGTTTGCTGCAAATTCAATCTCAACAGGGCAACCCATCTCCTTTTGACCAATGTTAAGCAGTTCACTTAAAATCTCTGCTAAAGGAAATGATTTATACTTCAGAATATTTGAAAAAGTAACCAGTCGCCGTCCCTTACCCTGAATTCCATCAACAATGGTGTTGTTTTCAAAATCATGCGTTGAGGCCACATGATAAAAATCCGATAAATCGTTTGTTTTGCCAATATCAATCTTAATAATATTTACTCCATCGTCGGTTGAAGGGGTAAAACTTTCTGGTCGCATATCGAGTGAGTAAAAGTGCTTCTGGGTTTCTCGTAGCGCCATGTCAACCTGCGATAGCTGGATTATTTTCTTTGGATGCCTGGGTGAAAACCTAAGAGAAACATCTCCGTCCACTATAAGCTTACCCAATCCATACCCAATGGCAGCAATGCCATCTTCAGCCTTCTCCGATCCTATGGGATAAAAATTAATGGATCGGGCTACCCCCGAAAAGGTCGGATGAAAAATATCTCCATGCTGATTACCACACACTTCCTGAAGAAGTATCCCCATCTTTTCCTCATCTATCACATTGCTTGTGGCTGTCATGTATGCCTTGCTGGCTTTAAAGAAAACCGATGCGTACACGCTTTTAATGGCCACTGAAATCATACTTAGCATTTTATCTACATCTTCAACAAAAGGAATCATGTACGTTGAATAAATCCCTGCAAAGGGTTGGTAGTGCGAATCCTCCAATTTGCTTGACGACCTAACGGCTATGGGCGATTTCATCACGGAGATAATACCCTCAATATCATGTAGCAACCTACTGGGTAACTCAGCCCCAATAAAATGGTTGAGGATTTGATTATCTGAAAGTTCAGATACTCCTATCTTGTAAAGGTTATTAGTTTCGATAAACTCATCGAAATACTCTGTGCTAATTACCACCGTGCGAGGAATGGTAATCATAATATCGGGGAATCGATTGAGGATAGGGTTATCCTTTATAAGTGAATTGATGAAAGCAAGCCCTCGGGCTTTCCCTCCAATGGAGCCATCACCAATGCGGGAGAAAAATTTGTACTCGTCGAAACGACTCCTATCATAAGTAACTATTACCCCTTTGCTTTTGCTCAACCTATAGGCAGAAATTGCTTGATACAAGAATTCCCGGGCCTCGTTCAGGCTCTTAAAATCATCGAGAGATATTGGTTTAAAAAGCTGTGCGATGGTAAATAGCGCCCTGGCATTAAGCCACTTCGAAAGATGGTCACGACTAGAGTGGTACTTCAACGATTCATCGGGAACAGCTCTTAAAAGCTGTTGAAGTGCTGGCAAGTCCTTTGCTCTGCAAACCTCTTTTCCAGTAGAAGGATCTATAAAAATAAAGTCATCGAAACCAAAGTTTGAGATAATGTACTGGGGAAATTCCAAACTATAGGTTTTGGAGTACTTATTCACAAACCCCACCCCCAACTCATCGGCAAAAACTTTATTCTTTTCATCAGAACTTTGAAGGAGAAAAGGAATGTTTGGATCCTCGTCCCGGATCAACTTACAAAGTTTGATCCCGGCCATTGTTTTATGGTCTCTTTTCTGGTCAACCTTAAAGCTTACATCGGATATTACCCCCAAAATATTGGGTTTATACCTATTGTACAGGGTTAGCGCCTCATCGTACGTTTTTGCTAGGAGTATTTTTGGCCGCCCTCTCATGCGAAGCACTCTCCTGTGCTCGTTTAAAGCCTCCTGCATGAAACTACGAGCTTGTTTCATCACAATTTTGTACAGGTTGGGAAGCAACGATGAGTAGTACCTGACCGAATCCTCAATAAGAATAATTGACTGAACGCCTACTTTAAGGATATCGTTATCGGCATTCATCCTATCCTCAATAAGCTTAATGATGGCAAGCAGCAAATCGGCATTTCCTAACCAGCTGAAAATGTAATCGATCCCCGATAGATCCTCCTTCTCAAGCCTTATAGAAACTTCCTTGGAAAAATGCGTAAGTACAACCAGCGGAATATTTGGTAACCTTTTTTTTATGAGCTTTGCCAGCTCAAAGGTATCCACATCACCAATATTTAGCATCGAAATGATCAGGTCGATCTTTTCCTCTTTTATTACTTCAAGTGCTTCGCGTGCTGAGTGAACCTGAATAAAACTAGGGGGGTACCGTAAGCTGAGCGAAACGTACTCATTAAAAATCTGCTCATCTATCCGACCATCCTCTTCCAGCATAAACGCATCGTAGTGACTGCAAATCAGCAACACACGGTAAATACGTTTCTGCATCAGCTTATCGAAAGCAGTTTCGGTAAAATCGAGGCTGCTGGCAAATCTATTTTCAACGGGATTCTGCATCGGAATGCTTTAAAGCAATTGATTTAGCGTAAAAATAGGGAATTATCTCGAACGCATAATACCGATTGGCTATTTTTTATCAGAAGGGGTGGTTTCAAAAGTCGTTTTATCTTGTTTACTCATAAAATCTTGTTCAATCGCTACATCACCCCTCCGGGGTGAAGAATGATAAGCTATTATCAGTGCGAATTAACAGTTGAAAACAACTCTTATTTAATCCTGTTAATCGATATAATATCAATAATTTGAATTCTACCGCTTTGTGTAACTTTGTGTCTCAGTGCCTCCCGAAACTTCGGGAGACACGAAATCACAAAGGATCACTAAGATATACGAGAATCATTTTATTCAAATGTTAATTCGCATTATCAATTAACAGTGTATAAAACAAAAGTGATGGAAAAACAAAAAAAGTGTTGTTTCTATTCAATTATCTCTTTGATTGGCTTTCCTGTGGCACCATTTGGCCAACTAATTCCAATAAGTGTTGAGAGGGTTGGAGCAACGTTAGCCATATCAACAGGATTTAGTATCTGGCGACGTTTCGTTCGCCACCCATACCATATCAGCGGCACATGGGCATCGTAGCTGTAAGGCGAGTTGGCTGAGGTAACATTGCCATTGCGCTCAACCCACCCCGGCTCAAGGTTGATAATAACATCGCCAGAGCGGCGTTGATTAAAGCTGTTCTGAAACTTCTCGAATATACCACTGGTGAAATTGCTCGATTGAAGGTTGTTGGCTGTAATAGCATTGGCAACACCTGTGAACTGCAACATAAAATTTGCCACCCTGTCCTGCACATCGCTAAGATTTAAGTTAGAATCCTCTATCAGGCGTCGGTTAAGGAATAGCTGCTTCTCGTGATAGCCTAAAACCCAATTACCTGTTCCGTAGGAGATGTTCAGATAGCTTCCGAGCAGAGTAGTTGCTTGTCTGGGATCAAAATATCCTCCGGGAATCTTCGATTTTTCTAAATGTTCGGGAGTTGCAGCTACACCCTGATCGGAGGTGAGAACAAGCAAGTAGTTATGTTTTCCAATCTCACCATTGAGAAAAGAAATAAAATGAGCCATTTCCCTATCAAGTCTCAGGTAAGTATCCTCCATCTCAATTGAGTGTGGTCCATATTTTTGACCGATGAGCCTTGTGGAAGTAAAAGTAATGGTTATAAGGTCTGTATGTTCATCTTTACCAAGGTTCTCGCCAATAATGGCAGCAATGGCAAAATCCTTTACATAATTGTTCCCGTAGGGTGTTTCGAGCAGTAAAGAATAATCGCGTGTGGGCTTTTTAGCCAGGATGATTCCACCCACCAATCTTCTCATCTTATCTGCTATCCTCTTCTTGGCTTGAGGTTGCTTGATGGTGGAAGTATCGGCTTCGAAATAGCTGTTAAGGGGATTTGAGAGGTTCCAATCCCTGTTCAAATAAAGATCAGCAAATCCTTTAGCATTAAGAGAATCGACCCACTGGGGCAGGATATCCATATAGAAGCTATTGCTGATCCAC
>CAZDXY010000155.1:0-6598 GCA_964509385.1 uncultured Rikenellaceae bacterium | reverse complement strand
AAATTTACGAGGTAAGAGCTACCAGACCATTTTTAACACCGAGAGATTTTAAAAGGGGCGAAAATTTATTAAAGAAAATTATAGGGGGTAATAATGGAAACCACAACAGATTACAAGAAAACAGTAGAGGGCAAGTTAGAGCAAATCAAACAGCATAAACTGGATATTATGTTACTGCAGAGAAAGAATGAAGAACTGGTTAAGGAAAACAACGAAAAGATTGTTGAATTTAATGACAAAATTGCTGAACTGGAAAAACAGCTTGAGGAAGATTTAAGGCAGTCTAAAGAAAAGAAAATTGAAACAGCAATAGGCTATGTATCTTTTAATGCGGTAGCTGACAAATGGGTATATCAGGAAAAGGAATTGCTGGACTGGTGTAAGCAGAATAACATGCCTTACTACAAAGTGGAAGAAGTTACAAGCTTGAAGAAAAAGGAATTAAAAGATGATATTAAAAACGGTAAATTGAAGCTTGGAGATATTGGCGGACTGGTACAGATAATCACAAATCAAGAGCCTAAATTTACCTACAAATTAAAGGAGGTTATCTAAAATGACTAACGATGGAAATGGATTTAAACAAAAATTTACAAGGATTGAGGGCTTATCCAGTATAAGAAGATTACCTGTAATTGGCAAAATCAGGCTTGGGGTAAAGGTAGAAGGGCAGAGGAGAAATAAAAAGACTGGGGATATTATTCCTTATACCTACCCAAAGGAAACAGATTATTTTGTTTGCCCACCTGAGGTAAAAGCAATTTACGGTAATGAGCCAAAATCACTGAATATTATGTTTCCGATGTCTGATCCGGAAGTATTGTTTCCACAGTCTTATAAATGGTGGGGCAGTACCAGAGGTTTAAAATGTCATGGTAACGGAGTAACTGCATCAAGGCGGAATGAGGAAACTGGAGAATGGGAAGAAAGAAAATGCCCTTGTGAATTATATGAACAGGGTAAATGTAAGCAGAGGGCATCTTTGTTTTTCCTGTTGCCTAATGTAAAAATGGGTGGTTTATACCAGATAGATTTTAGCTCCTATCACGGCATTGTAGACGTCAACAGTGGTTTTGAATATGCACTTAGCTTATTAGGTGAGAAGATTGCAATGATACCGTTTGTACTGCAGAGAGTGAAAAAAGAAACTCATAACGACGGTAAAAAGCAGATACATTATCCGCTGGTATTGCATGTTGACGTAACTTTAGAGCAATCCAGGAGAATCAGAGAAGGCAGCAAAGTATTTGCATTACAGGATAGGAAATATCAGATTGAAGCTCCAAAAGCTACTGAAGAAGAAAATCCGGCAATAAACAGCAGTGAGAATGAAGATGAGTTTGAAGATTATGACAATCCTGAAAATGCTGAAGCTACAGAAGGTGCAGAAGCTGAAGACGAATTTGAGGAAGTAGAAGAACAAGAAACAGAGCCGGTAAAAGCAAAAGCTGAAAAAGTTGAAACTAAAGAAGACCCTATTGACATAAAAATATATCAGACTGCTATGAAAAAAGGTTTGAAGAATTGGGAAGATATATTGCTTTTTGCTTTCAGAACAAACATCTACGATGCACAAGAACCGTTAACTGTTGACCAGTTTAGGCATTCATTAAAGACTGAACCGGATAATGCAAACGCATTGTTGAAAAAAATCAACCTGGTTACTGCAAAAGCAAGTAAATGAAAATAAAAAGGTGGGGGCAGTTTAACCGCTGCCCTCTATAAAGGGGGAAAGTATGAAAGTATTACATTTAGCAGATGTACATTTAGGGATGGAAAATTATGGAAAGATTGATCCGATTACAGGATTGAATACACGACTGCAGGATTTTATAAGGTGTTTCAGTTTTGCGATTGATACAGCAATTAAGGAAGATGTTGACCTTGTTGTGTTTGCCGGTGATGCCTACAAAAACAGCAACCCCAGTGCTACACATCAAAGAGAATTTGCAAGACAGATTTACAGACTTAGCGAAGCAAAAATACCAACTGTATTGGTAAAGGGTAACCATGATAATCCTGTATCTTACGGAAGGGCAACATCTATAGATATCTTTAGTACTTTAGAAATACCGAATGTCTATGTAGTCAATGAACCGGATATATTGCGTATACCTACAAAATCAGGAGAAGCTAATATATTTGCTGTACCCTGGCCTACTAAAGAACAACATTTAACAAGAGATGAAATGAAGGGTAAAACGGAAAAAGAGATAACACAGCTTATACAGGAGAAAGTAACCAACTTGATAAAATACTTTGCAGGTTATGGAAGTAATGACAGTATATTTGTACCAAATATTTTTGTTGGACACCTTGCAATAGCCGAAGCTACCTTTAGCGGTTCGGAAACTTCTGTAATAATCGGAACTGATCCGGTTATTCCTGTAAGATTATTGGCTAATTCCATTTTTGATTATGTAGCTTTAGGACACATTCACAAATATCAAAACCTTAATCCGGAAGGTAAACCACCGATAGTCTACTCAGGTAGTATAGAAAGGCTTAATTTTGGTGAGGAAAAAGATGACAAGGGATTCTGCTTAGTCAATATTGAAAAGGGCAAAACTGATTATAAGTTTATACCAGTACCGGCAAGGAAATTTATCACGATAGATATAGAAATTGGAGCAGAAGAAGACCCTACAGAAGCATTACTTAACGAGATTACCAAACATGATTTAGATGATTCGGTTATGCGTATCTATTTTACAATTCCGGAAGACCGCAAACAGCTTATAGATTTTGCCAGAGTTAACGAAGCCTTGAAAGATTCATTCATGGTCAAGACAATTACTGAGAGGGCTAAACCTGTTATAAGAGCAAGAAGAATGGCAATTACTGAAGATTTGGGAATGGTAGAAGCCTTAGACAGATATATTGAAAATAACGAGGATTTAAAGCCTTATGCAGAAGAAATGATATCTAAGGCCAAAGAATTAGAACAGGAATTAATCAATTCCGAAAGGAGCAGATAATGATACCTATTAGCTTATTACCAAAAAACTTTTTAAGCTATGGCGACAATTTAGAGCCGTTAGACTTTACCCAGTTTCAGGTTGCCTGTTTAACCGGTAATAACGGCCAGGGGAAATCTGCTCTGCTTGAAGCCATGATCTGGGCAGTATGGGGTGAGGGAAGAAAATCAAGCTATGAAAGAAAAGCAGACAGTAGTTTATTGCGGATCGGGCAGGAACACATGCAGGTTGAGTTTATATTCGGCTTGAACAACAACACCTATAGAATAATCAGAAGCTTTTCAAAGAAGGGTAAAACTACTAAGGCAACCCTGGAATTTCATGTATTTGATGATGACCTGAAAAAATATCATTCCTTAACAGCTCCGAGTATCAGGGAAACACAGGACAAAATTATAAAGACTTTAAGGCTTGACTATAACACCTTTATCAATTCAGCTTTTATTCTCCAGGGCAAGTCCAACGAATTCTCAAAGAAAACAGCAAGGGAAAGAAAAGAAATCTTATCTGATATTTTAGGGCTATCGCAATATGATGATCTGGGTGAGCTGGCCAGAAGTTATATGAGAGATATAAGCAACAATATACTGGCCAAAGAGAGCAGATTGGATTATATCAATCAGGAAACAGAAAACCTTGAATTCCTAAAAGATAAACTGCAGACCCTGAATAACAAATATACTTTAATGTCTAAGGCAACCAAAGAAAATGAGTCACAGGTCAACCAACTTAAAGCTGATATCGAAAAGCTGAAATACAAAGAAGAAAAACATAATGAGTTGCAGAAAAACCTTGAGCATAAAAAGCAGGAATACGAGAAAAAACAGCTTGAGATTACAGGGAAAGAAACTGAAATGAATGAATGCCAGGAGTTGATTAACAAAAAAGAGGAAATACTGGCAAGGTTTGAAGAATATCAAAAACTTACTTCTGAAAGCAACGAGCTGAATAACAAATATAGGCAAGTCCGAGAACTGGAAGAAGAAAAGAAACCTGTAGAAAGAGCTATCGAAAGCAAAAAGATTAACCTTAGTTTACAGATTAGAAACAATGAAAAAAGGGTTAATGAATTAACTGCTGAAGTTGGGGAAACAGAAAAACTGTCTACTGCCTGTTCTGATTTGGAAAAAGGTGTAGAACATATTACAGAATTGGAAGCTGAAAAGAAAACACTAGAAAAAGAGCTTAATAAAAACACCTTAGAACTGAATAATATTACCAACACAATAAGCAACTTGAAACAGGCCAATACTGATAATGAAGAAAAGATTGCACTGCTGGAAAAGAATCCTGAGGGGAAATGCCCTCTATGTGAAGCTAAGTTGAATGAAGAAAGAATTGTAACCATTGAGGAAAAGCTTGAAAACGAGATAGACAACAATAAAAAAGAAATAGCAAGTCTATCGGATAAGATAAGGGAGTTAGAAAGATTACAGTTTGACACAGTTGAAAGATTAGACACAATAACAGCTGAAATAAAATCAAAGGATTCACTACAGCAAAAGCTTCATGAAGTTAAATATACACTCAAAAACGCAGGGCAGGCAGTAGAAGAAATTAATAAACTACAGGAGCAACTCCAACAGCAAAGAGCAATCCTGGCTGACAATACTTATGCAGTAGAAGAATATAAACAGCTCATGGATATTAACGGCAAAATTAAGGCTATCAATTACAACGAAAGCAGGCACTCCAACATAAGTATTGAGATTGAAAAACTATCTGATACACCATACCAGAAGATGAAGATTGAAGATGCAGAGAAAAGAATCAAACCTCTAAGAGAAGCTTATCATAATTTAACTGCTGATTATTCCAATAGAGGGCTGGAAATTATGAAGGTTAAAGCTGAAATTGAAACAATTGCTGATGAACTGGTATCACTGCCACGACTAAAATACAACTTATCACAGGCGGAAGAACAGCTTAAAACAGCTCTACATGACCGAGATTATGTCTTAGAGGAAAAAGGAAGATGCCAGAGCCAGTATGAGCAATGCCTTAAACTATCCGAAGAAGCAAAAGAGGTCACCAAATCCATTAAGCAACTCCAACACGAAAAGACAGTTCATGAAAAGCTCATAACGGCATTCAGCAAAAACGGCATACAGGCATTAATTATTGAAGACTCTCTACCTGAAATTGAAGAAGAAGCTAATAATCTGCTGGCACGGCTGACCAACAACGGCACTCAGATAATGATTGAAAGCTTAAAAGACTTGAAAAAGGGTGGAATGAAAGAAACATTGGATATCAAAATATCAGATGAAATGGGTGTTAGAGATTATGAAATGTATAGCGGTGGGGAAGCTTTCAGGATAGATTTTTCAATCAGGATTGCTCTTTCTAAATTACTGGCCAGAAGGGCTGGAACGAAGTTAAGCACATTAATAATAGATGAAGGTTTTGGAACTCAGGACGAGGAAGGGTTGGAGAATATAATCAAATGTATTCAATCAATTATAGACGACTTTGAAAAGATTATAGTTATTACCCACTTGGAGAAACTAAAGAATGCTTTTCCGGTAATGATAGAAATAAACAAATATCCTGATACAGGATCAACTTATAAAATAATCAGAAATTAAGGGGGTTGTTATGAATAATCTAATGATAGAGGAAAAGGTTATATTAGCTGAAATAAGAAAACACTGTAGGGGCAATGGGATAAGTCAACATGAATTAAAGCAGGCGTTACCGTTTAAACTGAGTGAACGGCGTATACGGTTAATAATTGCCAGGTTAATCAATGAATATCATTACCCGATATGTTCAGACCCTGGAGCTGAAACTGGCGGTTACTGGTGGCCTAAGAATTATGCAGAGGTTAAAGAGGTGGCAACCGAATGGGCTATAAAAGCTAATAAATTAAAGCACAGGGAACGCAATCTATTAAAGGGCTGGCTGTTAGAGGAAAGAAGAATAAGGCGTGATATGAAGCCTGAGCAGATGGTTATGAGGGTAGGATAAATGGCTAAAAAGAAAGATGACTCAATAAAAATTTATCGCTACTACAACGGCAAGTCAATAGATGTTAAAACAGATAAACAGCTTATGGAATTATGCCCTGTCAAAGGTTCATACATCATTGAAACACTGAAAAAGGCGGGGCTGTATCTCAATGGTGAAGTGTTGTATAGCCTAAAAAGTATTAATAGTGATACTAATACTACTAATATATAGAATGCTTAATATTGCTATTAGCAACTAAATTAGGAGGTGCCTATGAAACAAACCAACTGAATAGAGAGTCTTGAATGTGATGCTTGAAGATAGGAGTAATAGTTTTAATTGTGTTAGGGGCAGTCGATAAAGGGCTGCCCCAGAGAAAAAGGAATGGGAGGAAATAAATGGAAGTTAAAGATGCTGTAAATTTTCTAAGGGTAAATCTTAAAGGAATAAGATGTACTGAACCACATAGGATTGCTAATCTACTTGAGTCAATGGAGTCCGAAAATAAGAAGCTGAAGCAAGAAATTGAGGCGTATAGGGGGATGTGGAGAAGGTTATATGAAGAAATAGGGAATCATGTTTGGGAATTAAGAGACCAAGATGGATTTGAAATAATGACAAAAATTATCAAAGAACTTGAACAAAAATATCTCGGAGGTGGGGAATGA
>CAZDXY010000154.1:0-6644 GCA_964509385.1 uncultured Rikenellaceae bacterium | reverse complement strand
GTTTTTTCATGGAGGGTTAGAACTTTATCCACTAAAATGGTAGTAGAACCTTATTATTTTGACAAACAGACTTTTTATGTTGATAAAAAATGAACTTGATTGCTGGATTATCGTTAATAAACTAACAATTTTGTAAACTTATTATTAATAATAGTTAATGCCGATTTCCTTGCAAGAAGTTAAAGAAAAAGAGAGTAAAGACACTCACCCATTTTTTGGGAAAAGTAAAATTCTTTTAGAAAGAATTTATTCATTGGATAAAAAGTGGTGTGTTGAATTTTGGGAGAACCATTATTTTTTCTTTGGCATCGAAATTTTTGCAACAAAAAAAGAAGTAGTCAAGAGAAATTGTGTAAAAACTTCACTTTAGAAGGAATCTTTTTACATTATCACCATTTTAATCTCTCCCTTTAAATTGCTTTCCTATTAATAAATCAATTTATTTTATTCATTAAAGAATGAACATTTTGATTGAGTTTGTGTTTTTTATTTAGATAGATTCTAAATAACTAACATTAAAAACATAAACAATATGTCATTCGAATTACAAAAATTGCCATACAGTTACAGTGCGCTAGAGCCACATATTGATAGCCTAACAATGGAGATTCACCATTCAAAGCATCATGGAGCGTACACCAATAATCTGAATAAAGCCATTGAGGGTACAGAACTTGAAAAATTGTCCATCGAGGAGATATTAAAGAATGTATCAAAACGTTCACCTGCTGTGAGGAATAATGGTGGGGGATTTTATAACCATAATCTCTTCTGGAGCATATTATCGCCCAATGGCGGGGGAAAACCCTTCGGCGAGATAAGCAAAGCCATTGATAAGCATTTTGGATCTTTTGATGCGTTCAAGGAGAAATTCTCCAATGCTGCAGCAACTCGATTTGGCTCAGGATGGGCATGGCTTGTTGATCGGCAAGGTGAGTTAGTTGTATTCTCAACGCCCAATCAGGATAATCCACTTATGGATATTTCTGAAATAAAGGGTCACCCATTGCTTGCCCTCGATGTTTGGGAACATGCTTACTACCTGAAGTACCAAAACCGACGCCCAGACTATATCAATAGTTTTTGGAATATAGTTAATTGGGAAGAGGTTGAAAATCGATTTAATCTACTGTAAAAAAACTTCTAGTCCCCTTTTGGTTTGGTTTAAGTTTTAGGGGTTGACCGGGATAAAGAACATTAGTTCAGCATCTCGGTTTTTTTTTTGAGAAGGAGTTGATTCCAAAACCATTATTTGTTTAAAAACAAATTCAATGCAAGTAAAAGCCTGCTAATTCTTACTACCTTTGCAGTCATTTACAAAGTTAAATATGACGCATAGATCAGGATTTGTCAATATTATTGGCAACCCAAACGTGGGAAAATCTACATTGATGAATGCTTTGGTAGGAGAACGGCTATCCATAATCACCAGCAAAGCACAAACAACCAGGCATAGGATAATGGGCATTGTGAATGGTGCCGATTTTCAGATAGTTTACTCCGATACTCCTGGTGTTCTTAAGCCTGCGTACAAACTACAAGAATCGATGATGAGGTTTGTGATGTCAGCATTGGAGGACGCCGATGTTATCCTTTACATTACCGACACAATTGAAACACCAACAAAAAACGAAGAGTTTTTAGAAAAACTTCGTAGCCAAAACGTTCCAATCATTATAGTAATCAACAAAATTGATCTGTCAGATCAACAAAGAGTTGAAGAACAGGTAGCCCTTTGGAAAATATTATTGCCCAACTCCACAATAATTCCTGCATCTGCTCTACATGGATTTAACACTGACATCATTCTTAAGCAAATATTGCATTATCTACCCGAAGGGCCAGAATATTTTTCAAAGGAAACGCTAACCGATAAAACATTACGGTTTTTTGCCTCAGAAATAATTCGGGAGAAGATACTTACAACTTACCAAAAGGAGATTCCCTATTCCGTTGAAGTTCTTATTGAAGAATACATCGAAGATCCAAAAATTGATAAAATAAGAGCTATTATTTATGTAGACAGAGATTCGCAGAAGGGAATCATCATTGGACATCAGGGGAAAAAACTTAAAAAAGTTGGAATAGAATCGCGGCTAGATATCGAATCGTTTGTTGGGAAAAAGGTTTTTCTTGAAATTTACGTTAAGGTTGATCCCGATTGGCGTAATAACGATTTAAAATTAATGAGATTCGGGTATAACCAATAAAAAAATGTAATGGGAAACATAGTTGCAATAGTTGGCAGGCCCAACGTGGGAAAATCAACTTTATTCAATAGACTAATTGGTCAGCGTAAAGCAATTGTTGATGAAACGGCAGGGGTAACCCGCGATCGGATTTATGGCAAATCCGATTGGAATGGAATTGAATTTTCTGTAATCGATACTGGAGGTTACGTGTTAAACTCTGACGATATCTTCGAGGAGGAAATCCGGAAACAAGTAAAAATAGCCATTGAGGAGGCAGATGTTATCCTTTTCCTTGTTGATGTAGCAACAGGCATAACCGACATGGATGTTGAAGTGGCTCATATATTAAGGAAAAGCAAAAAGCGTTCACTGCTAGTTGTCAATAAAGTTGACAACAATGTAAGGATACAGGAAGCTTACGAATTTTACAGTTTAGGGCTTGGTGATCCATGGTGCATATCCTCTATCAACGGCAGTGGAACCGGTGATCTTCTTGACGAGCTGGTAAAACCCTTTGAAAAACAACCTGACGTAGAGGAGGATGCAGAGACTCCCCGCATATCAATTGTTGGGCGCCCAAACGTTGGCAAATCTTCATTAATAAATGCCCTTATCGGAGAGGAGCGGAACATTGTTACTCCAATTGCTGGTACCACTCGCGATGCAGTGCATACACGATATAATAAGTTTGGACATGATTTTCTGCTAATTGATACAGCAGGACTTAGAAAAAAGTCGAAAGTAAGCGAAGATTTAGAGTTCTACTCCGTATTAAGATCGGTGAGAGCCATAGAGAATTCAGATGTATGCATTCTCCTGATTGATGCCACTCTAGGAGTTGAAGCACAGGACATGAACATCTTCAATCTCATTATTCGTAATCGTAAGGGTGTTGTGCTCGTTGTAAACAAATGGGACCTTGTGGAAAAGGATAACAAAACCACCAAGGAGTTCACTGATTTAATCAAGAAACGAATTGCTCCTTTCCAGGATGTACCCATAATTTTTGCTTCGGCAATCACCAAGCAACGAATCTTAAAAGTGCTCGAAGAGGCAATTCAAGTTTTTGAAAATAGAAAACAACGAATACCCACCTCGAAGCTGAACGAGATTATTCAGGATGCAGTTGAAGCATATCCCCCTCCATCTTACAAAGGGAAGTTTATTAAAATCAAGTATGCAACTCAACTTCCTACCCATGCCCCATCCTTTGCCTTGTTTTGCAACTTACCTCAATATATTAAGGAACCATACAAACGTTACATTGAGAATAAACTCCGCGAACAGTTCAACTTTTCTGGAGTTCCCATGCAAATATTCTTTAGACAGAAGTAAATCTTTATTACATTTTGCATAGTAATATAAAATTTTGTTTTTTTGTATTAAGTCATTAATAAACCTAATTAAAAAATCTATAAAATGAAGAAAATACATTTTATCTCTGCTTTTCTTTTTGCTACTTTAATTCTTTTTGGTTGTGGATCAAGGGAGAAAAAAGTAGAAACATCAACCTTTATGCCAATGGAAGTTCAAATACCTGATGAGCTTAAGGATAATCCCGAAGCTGTTGAATACATCGAAAACATGTCAAAAGCTGTTGATAAATATGCTATAACTTTAGATAAGATGGCTTCAGAAATTTATAAAATGGGCATCAAAGAAGGGAAAGAACCTACAACATTCCAAAAGATCAAGCTAATGCAGGTTTTGGCAACCCATTTTCAGGATATTGCCCAAGCAGCAGAACCCCTTTTTAGCTACCTTGAGAAGGGTGAGTTCATGAAGGACGAACTTTCCGATGACGAAATCATGGCTTTTGCCAGCGTTATGGATCGTTTTCAGGAGCGTATGCAGGAGTTGGAAAAGAAATATGAAAAGTTGAGCCAAATGTCAGGGCAGGATGAAAATCAATAAACTAGAGAATACAAAACAATAATAGCAAACAAAAGCGGAGATGTTAATTTCTCCGCTTTTGTTTTTCAAAATCTATTCATCTTGAGCATATCCACTTCCTTCTGGTTAAGGAAACGCCATTTTCCTCGGGGTAGATTTTTCTTAGTTAGCCCTGCAAAATAAACCCTGTCGAGTTTTTGCACCCTGTAGCCTAGCATCTCGAAAATCCTACGAACAATCCTATTCTGCCCACTGTGTATTTCAATGCCTATCAGCGATTTATCCTTAGGATCAATATACTCAACAGCATCAGCCTTTACCGTTTCATCATCAACTTCAACACCATTAGCGATGGCTTCAATATCCTCAATACTTACTGGTTTATCAAGCCCTACCTCGTAAACCTTTTTCTTCATAAAACTCGGATGGGTAAGACGTTTGGTTAGTTCTCCATCGTTAGTAAGGAGGAGCAAACCTGTGCTATTCCTATCGAGCCGACCAACCGGATAAACCCTTTGATCGCACGCACCCTCTATGAGTTCCATAACGGTTCGCTTTGCATTGGGGTCGTCAACAGTTGTAATATAATCCTTAGGCTTGTTTAACAATATATAAACTTTACGCTCGGGATCCAACTCCTTACCTTTGAAACGGATCTCATCGGTAATTTTAACTTTAACACCCAGTTCATTCACTGTAACCCCGTTGACAGTAATGTATCCCTTCGCAATGTATTCATCTGCTTCGCGTCGGCTGCATAGCCCAGAGTTGGCAATGAATTTATTCAGACGAATATTACCATCCTTATCCGTTTTAATATCTGAATCTATTTGAGGCGGTTTTCTTAAAAGTTTTTTGCCAGTTAGTTTGCTTTCCTTATCTTTTTTATAATCAGAACTTGAAAAGGCCTTACTAAACCTTTCTCTCTTATCAAACCCTCCTTCTTTTGTGTACCTCCCCTCACCACGTCTGGTGTCTTTTTCATAGGGTTTATCCCTATAATCACGTTTTTTTTCGTACCGATTGTCAGCACTTCGCGATTTAGTTCTTCTGTCTAATGCTCTTTCTCCTTTACCTTTCTCTCCAAATGTTTTTTTGGACCTGTCAGGCTCATAACCTCTTGAACGGGGTTTGCTATAATCGGCATCATCCTTTTTTATAATGCGCCTTTTAGCCTTCGTTTCACCTTTATCATTCTCTTTTGAGGTACGTCTTGCCCTATTTCTGCTGTACCCCGTATCCTCTTGGTACCTAGGTTTACGAAAATTCTCTCTTGAATCTTCATTTTTTGTAGAGCGCGCCGGTTTGCGTTCTTTTTGAGTATCCCCTTCAAAGGGTTTCTCATCGTTCCTTTCTATTGGCTCCCAACTTGTTAACTTAACTGTTCGGGGGCGGTAAACCCTTGCGGGTTCGTTTTCCACGGACTTACTCCTCCTCACGGGTTTCTTTCCGTAATCATTCTTTTCTCTCAATTCAATAAATTTGTATTCAGGTAGCCTTTATTTTCCTTTTAATAATAAACGGATACTGAATTAGTTAATAATGAAAACTAAAATTTGGGCTGCAAAGATAATGTTAATTTTAAGCAATCTAATTCCTTAATCTAAAAAAATTAAGGAAAAGCCTTGCGAGAAAACAAAATGAAGTTTGAAGGAGAAAATGTTAGGGTTTTGTTTTAGAATCCTCATCATGCAATTGCTTATCATCAACGTCCAAATCCATTTTTTCCACTTCGGACATCTGCTTTTTAATGTCATCGGTAGCCTTCTGAAATTCTCTAATCCCTTTTCCTAATGATCGTGCCACCTCTGGAATCTTTTTTGATCCAAAGAGCAATAGAATAATAACAAGTATAAAGATTATTTCTGGGGTACCAATAAAAACTAACATTATCTTATACTAATTTTACTGTAAAAATAAAAAAAATCCTGCAATAATGTGCAGGATTTTATGTAGTGGATTAGGTTATACTATTTCTCCTTTATTGCCTTTAATTTTCTCCTCTGCAAATCGTAAGCAATAGGAGATGCAATAAATAATGACGAATATGTACCAACCAGAATACCGATAATCAAACCAAAAATAAACCCACGAATACTATCGCCTCCAAAGAAGAAGATTGGAATGAGTACCACAAGCGTACTGAAAGAAGTTGAGAAAGTACGACTTAATGTATCATTCAAAGCGTTATTAACTGTAACTTCTCTGTCTCGTTTTGGGTAAAGACCAATATATTCACGAATGCGGTCGAAAATAACCACAGAGTCGTTGATGGAATATCCTATAATAGTTAGGATAGCTGCAATAAATGCTTGATCTATTTCCAATCCAAAGGGAACTCTATTGTAAAGGATTGAGAACATCCCGACAACTACAATTGTGTCGTGGAATAACGCTGCAACAGCACCTGTGCCATAGCGCCAGTTTTTAAATCTTATGAGAATATATAGGAAGATTACCACAAGTGCAAAGAAAAGGGCAATAATGGCCTCTTGGCGAAGATCATGTGCAATAGTTGGTCCAACCTTCATACTGCTCTGCTTATAAACATCCCTAAAG
>CAZDXY010000153.1:0-6655 GCA_964509385.1 uncultured Rikenellaceae bacterium | reverse complement strand
CCGGGCAAGTGGGGTGCTGTAAGATATGTAAAGGGGCTGTCCCATTTTTTGAACAGCCCCTTTTCGGAGAGAAGAATGATTATCTATTTATTCTTTAAAATTGCCGATTTCAACTTCAAATTTAGCACGATCGCCTCGGAACAATGCTTTAGTTGTTCCTATGGCTCTGCCATTTTGAATGTATGAGACGGATTTAAATAACAGAATTGGTGAGTTGTTTGGAATCCCAAGAAGTCCTGACTCATATTCATTGGATAAAACAGCCTCAATTGATCTTCTGCTGGATTTTATTGTAAATCCATATAGCTTTTCTGTCTCTTCGAGAAGCGATTTCCCGGTCAAATCGATTTCTGCAATTTTTGGACACAGATCGTAGGGAACGTGTGATCTCATGAAAACAAAAGGTTCATCTTCAATAAACCGAAGACGATGTAGTTTTATTATTTTGCTCCCTGGTTCTAATCCTAATTTCTCACAAATAGAATCTGAACCGATTATTACCTCATTAACAAGTACTTTTGTTGTTGGATAGTAACCTAATCTTGTCATGTTCTGGTGTGTGCCAGATAATTTTTGTAGAATATCACCGCTGATTTTCTTATCGATTATTTTGGTTAATTTCCCTCTATGTTGAATAATATATCCTTCAAGTTCTAATTCTTTAAGTGCTTGTCGAACTACAGATTTGCTGACATCAAAGAAATCACATAATTCGGAATGACTTGGTAAATAATCTTCATTACGCCAAATACCATTAGAAATTTCATTCTTTAATATTTCCCGTAATTGTACATAAAAGGGGATAGAGCTTGAGAAATCAATTTTTCTCAAATTTGTGGTCATAAGAGTCTCCATTGACAAAATTACAATCCTTACATATAATCATATTATAATATGATTATATGTAAGACGCAATACCAAATACAAACCAATATAAATTATATGGTAATAATCAAAAAATTTCTTAATTTAATTTTTCATAATACGATTTTCTGTTATTTCATTACCGGTAGAAAGTTTGACTGACGAGTTTTTCAGAAAGGAGTTGTAAGAGTAGGCGAATCTAGTGATCCGGGTAACAATAATCAATTGTTTCAATGAATAACCAAATAAGGAGAAAAAATGAAAGCCAGATTGATGATAATTTCTATATTACTTGTGGTATTCTCTTTACTAGTTGCAGGTTGTCAACCTGCTGCTGAGAATACTGAAGGAGTAAAAAGTCCTGAAGATTTGACCATTGCCCTGGTTTATGGGATTCAGGGTGATGCATTCTACATTACAATGGAAAAGGGGGCTCGTGCGAGGGCCGAAGAATTGGGAGTCCAATTTATTGCTGATGGTCCATCTAAATGGGATCCTGCTGTTCAAACCCCAATTATTGATGCAATGCTGGCAAAGGGTATTGATGCACTCATAGCAGTACCTAATGATCCCCAGGCTATGATTGCTCCCTTACAACGTGCCTATGAGTCAGGTATTCCTGTTCTTACAACAGATCAATATATTGGCGATGGGGATTACGACAATGGATCAGTTACATTTCCACTTTCTGTGATTGCCTCAAACAATTTCGAAGGAGGAAAAATCGCCTGTGAAGCTTTGATTGATGAAATTGGTGGTGAAGGCATGATTTACATTCTTACGTCTACCGCCAATGTTCCCTCAGATATTGCCCGCCGTGATGGTTGTATCGCTGCAATTGATGCTGTTGAGGGTGTTACCTTGGCTGGAGTAGACTACACAGAGAGTAGTGCACCCATTGCAACAACTCAGACCCAGGCTATGTTGGAAAAAGAGCCTGACCTTGATGCTATTTTCGGAGCAAACTTGTTTAGTGCCCAGGGTGCAGCTGCAGCAATTAAGAGTGCTGGTCTGGAGGGAGTAGTGAAAATTGCTTCCTTTGATGCCCCGGAACAAGCAATTGTTGATCTACGCAACAATGTCATCGACATGGTTATTGCGCAGCAACCAGCTTTGATTGGCGAATTGGCTGTACAATATGCATACGATGCTCTCATGGGAAATACGGATGGCATTCCTGCCCAAGTCAACACACCATTTGTTGTAATTACAAGAGAGAATGTGGATACTGAGGAAGCGCAAAACGCGATTTACAAATCAGAGTAAACTCTAATTTTGGTAAGTTCTTTTATTCCTTCCTGGGTTTTCCCAGGAAGGAATAAGGAGAAGTCTTAAAAATGAAAATTTTCAAATTGAAGCAGAAAACCCAATCAATAAAAATGGATGCTCTAGACGGGGGTGAAGAACTGGAGTCTGGAAGTTTCGAAAAAAAGAATAATTTCGCTACCAAGACATTATTACTAGTTGGAAAATATTGGGTTTTTGTTTTTTTTATTTTGCTCTTAACCGGCTTTTCTACGGCAAAAGGTTTCTTAAGTCTTAATAATTTTCAAGCTGTTTTGGCAAATAATGCAATGTTATTGGTTTTGGCGATTGGTCAAACTTTTGTCATTATCACTGGTGGGATTGATCTGTCCACAGGATGGGTGATGGGGTTGGCAAGTGTTGTCGCGTCAATTATCATGCGGCAATTTCCCATCGAATCAAATTTAGCCTTGGTTATTTTTTGTGGTTTTTCGACTGCTGTTGTTGTTGGCTTGATAGCAGGTGCTGTAAATGGGATGGTGATCTCACAATTAAAAGTACCTCCCTTTATTGCAACATTAGGAATGTATGGGATTGCGAGAGGTTTTGGTTATATTCTTTCCGGCGGCCCACCAGTAAGTGTAAATCATCCAGGCATTGGACATTTTGCTAATGGATATCTTATCTATATTCATCCCTCAGTTGGTTTTTCTTTGTTTACTTTACCTGAGGGTTTAACAGGTATGGATCTACGTCAAACCACCACACTTATTCCATTCCTAATAATCTATTTTGTTATTATCCTTGTTGTTTCACATTGGTTATTATCTAAAGCCCGTTTTGGCCAACATGTTTATGCAGTCGGTGGAAATATTCGAGCTGCTCTTAGGGCTGGTATTCCTGTAAATTCCATTCTGAAAAAAGTCTATATATTATCTGGCATTATGGCAGGCATCGCAGGTTTTCTATATGTTATGAGATATTCTGGTGGTGTTGCTGCAGCAGGTGACGCATTGAATTTAAATTCTGTTGCAGCAGTTGTTGTTGGAGGAGCATCATTAATGGGTGGTGAAGGGACGTTAATTGGGACTTTAATTGGTACACTAATTATTGCTTTCATACAAAACGGACTGATTATTGTTGGCGTAGATCCCTTTTATCAGTATGTGGCTGTTGGGGTAATAATCATTATTGCAGTTCTTATTGATCAGCTTAAAAAGCAGGTGGTTAAATGAAAGGTTTTGCATCGAATATTGTTGAGAAAACTGAATTGAAAAAAGCCACACCCCCAGTTTTGGAGTGTGTTGGTTTGACTAAACATTTTGGGGGTCTCGTGGCAGTAAATCGTGTGAGTTTGTCTGTTAATCAAGGGGAAGTCCTTGGTCTTGTCGGCGACAATGGTGCTGGAAAATCAACATTAATTCAAATGATATCTGGTGTCTATGCTCCGGATGAAGGTCAGATTTTTATTAATGGGGAAATAGCCAAACTTTCTTCGCCTATGGATGCTAGAAATGCTGGTATCGAAACCATTTATCAGGATCTCGCTTTGGCAACAAATTTAAATGCAGCTGATAATATATTCCTGGGTAGAGAATTAATTATTAAGAAGTTGGGATTATTACCAGCTATCGATAAAAAACAAATGCAAACTCAAGCAAAGTCTGTCTTAAAAGAATTGGATATTACAATACCAGGAATTTCTCGACCAATAAGAGAATTGTCGGGCGGTCAAAGGCAAGCTGTTGCTATTTCTCGTTCAATCTATTGGCAAGCAAAACTTCTGATTATGGATGAGCCGACGGCTGCTTTAGGTGTTCCGGAACAACGTAAGGTATATGAACTGGTAAGAAACCTAAAAGACCGAGGTATGCCCATAATTATCATTAGTCATAATATGCGTGATATCTTTGCAATTGCCGATAGGATAATTGTCTTGCGTCGAGGAGTAAAAGTTGCAGATGTAGATGCAAATGCAACAAATGATAAAGAAATAGTGTCATTTATGGTTGGGAATAACAATGGAGATTTATAAATCTGTTTTCAAGATGTCTGGTGATTTTTATATTTTATCGAGATTAAAATTAAAGGTAAAAAAATGATTATGAATTTTTATGCGCACAATAACCACATGTCCACCTCTGAACGCCGTGCTTTTCAACAAATATCTACTGAGTCCGGAAAAATTTTGATTGTGGCCATGGATCAACGAAATAGCATGCGGTCTCTTCTTGTTGGTGAAAACAATTCATATGATCACATTACCGACAAACAATTAGGCGCTATTAAATCGCTTCTTGTTAAAAATTTGGGAAATTATGCACCTGCTCTCTTATTGGATCCAGAATGCGCCTTACCCAAAGTTATCGATGAGGGAATTATTTCAAGGTCTTGTTCATTAATAATTGGGATGGATGCCTCAGGATATGATCTCGATGAGGTATCTAATCTTAGAAATTCTAGAGTTGTTGAAGGTATGTCAGCTAGAAAGGTCAGGGAGTTAGGAGGTATCGCAGGAAAGTTATTGGTTTATATGAGACCAGGCGAGGATGGGGATCCTTTTGCTGAAAACCTTATTCAAAAAACTGTTGAAGATTATAAAAACGAAGATTTGTTGCTTATTATTGAAATACTTGTTTACAAATTAGAAAATGAATCTGAAGAAGAGTACCTTCAAAAGAAACCCCATTTAATTCTTGAGTCAGCAAGAATCGCAAAAGAAAATGGAGCTAAATTACTTAAACTACAGTATCCTGGATCTGCAGAAATGTGTAGAAAAATCACTGAAACCCTGGGAGATACGCCATGGGCAGTATTATCGCAAGGTGTTAATCATGATGTCTTCATTAAGCAGCTCATTATTGCAATAAAAAATGGTGCTCGAGGAGCTATAGCCGGGAGATCACTATGGAAAGATTGCCTTTCCTTGAATCCCGGCGAAATGGATACAAACTTACGGAAATTAGCTTTACCGAGGTTAGATGAAATGTTAGATTTGCTTAATCACGCATAATTTGTGGGGATATATCATGTCACAAAGAAAAGAAAACGCGATTGGTGTGGATTTAGGCGGGACCAATATTAGAATCGGAAAAATTTCTCCTAATGGACAGATATTGGAGCTTGTCATTGATCATGTTCCAAAGGGAAGGGATCAACAATTAAATTTCATAAAATCATCTCTCCAAAAAATTTCTTCTGATAATGTGTCTTGTATTGGATTGGGTTTTCCAGGGCGTGTTGCTGCGTGTTCTGGAAAAATCCTTACGGCTGGTTTCTTGGAATTGCAGGACCTAAATCTCGCGGAAATAATTACTGATTGGACAAATCTTCCTGCTTTTATTGATACAGATGCAAACATGGCACTTTTTGCAGAATTGAAGATTGGGGCAGCTAGGGATTATAATGAGGTTTCTCTTTTGACTATTGGTACTGGAATTGGTGGGGCGATCGCGTCAAATGGGAAAATTTTTTATGGTGGAGGGTCAGCGGGACAATTAGGCCATATAACGGTTGATATGAATGGGGCTATCTGCAATTGTGGGCGGCGTGGATGTATTGAGACAACAAGTTCAGGAACAGCTTTACGAGAATTACTTGTTGAGCATGGTTTTGATGAGGGAACGAGAATTCAAGATCTACTAAATTATGTTGAAAAAGGAAATCCGAAAGCTAAAAATTTATTAATGCAGTGGATTTTGCCCTTGCGTTATGCAATGGATTCCATTTCCGCAACTCTGGGTTCAGAATTGATATTATTAGGTGGGGGATTAGGTTCAGTAGCTTATGGAATTCTTCAGAAATTTACTGACTTTGAATCCCATTGGTTTACTTATCGCGTTTGCCCATGTAGCTTAGGTGATAATGCTGGCGTTATTGGAGCAGCATTCCATGGATTAGCGCTAGTTTGAAAGGACATCAACAAGTTTAAGAAATGTTATTACTATGAAGGAAACTCAAGTAGTTAATCATCGAAAAGCAATTTTGATCAATGGTTTACCTGCTTCAGGGAAAACCTCCGTTGGAAGAAAGATTGCTGAAAAATATAATGTGCCGTTGCTTTCATTAGATGTAATAAAAGAAGCTATGTTTGAAGAGTTAGGCATAGGTGATCGGGATTATAATAGGAAATTAGGCCGTACTTGTAAAAGAATTATTTGGTCAATTCTTGCGGATTTCCCCAAAGACGCATTGGTGATAATAGATGCTTGGTTTGGAATGCCTCCACACGATGAAATAATCCAATCTTTAAGTGGTGCTCAAATTTCTACTATTCTTGAAATCTGGTGTCACGTGCCTGGTTCATTATTGAAGTCAAGATATGTTGATCGTGTTGGTAGCCGACACAAAGGGCATCCCGGTAAAGAATATGGAGATGAACTTATTAAAATTGCGAAAATTGCAGAACCTATGAGAATAGGCCCTGTCTATTTTGTTAATACATCAGACTACGAAAAAATCAATTACTGTGATATTTTTAATTGGATCGAGGTTCATTTATAGAGAAATATTCTTGAGATATAAATTTTTATAAACAACTTATGAC
>CAZDXY010000152.1:0-6687 GCA_964509385.1 uncultured Rikenellaceae bacterium | reverse complement strand
GGTATAATTTACATTTTGTAAATAATCGGTCTCAAAAACTGATGTTCCAATATAGCATATATGTTACACAATACGCAATCAGCGAAACCTTTTACAATTACCTAGAGCAACTTAGAGTTAATGCAACCGAACTGGGGGGGATGTTTGGCACACAACCGTTAAATATTAAAGGCAACCTTTCATCGCCCGACCACCCAGACCTGGATATCTTGGGTTTTTTTGGTGTTTCGTCATCTACTTCAAAAAGGTTTTTCTATAGCAACATTGAGGATCTCTTTTTCGAACTACCCAACTATTGCCAACCGGTTGAACTTGATATGGGAATTGAACCGTTTGTAATGCTGCAAACTCTTGTTTACTTTTTAATCGATGAGGGTCAATTAAAATGGGCTCAGCAGCAGTGCTTTGATTGTAGGTTAAGCGGTGGAACCATTGAAAAACCTTCCTATATGCCTTTCATTCCATAATATTTTCAAGATGAAAAGAACACTGTATACTATTTTTCTTCTTACAATCATTTCATTTTACCTGTCTAGTAATTTAGGTGCTTTTATTAATGCCAAGTCTTTTGCAAAAAATGATGTAATTGTCCTTTTTACCGATCGGACCCTTTACATTTCAGGTGAAAGCATTCAATTTGGTGCCCATGTTTCCAATGAAGCAGGTGATATCAGCAAAATTCTTTATGCTGAACTAATTGATCCACTGGGGAATAGAATCAACAGCGGAAAATATATTATCGAAGAAAAGAAATCTTTTGGGAATCTTTTAATACCAAATGATATATTATCTGGCACATACTACATTAAATCTTATACACGCTGGATGCGAAACTTCAGTGTTGAAGAGTATTTCTTCCTACCTATAAAAATAATAAATCCATACAGAAACGAAGTTTTAAGCGTTGGCATAACTTCTGGTAATGGAAATCGTGCTGAAGTTGAAGGCTACGAAGAGCTCTCCGCTAAAGTTTTCGTTATTTCAAATGATTCTGAGTATGCAAAAAGAAAACCAGTTTCTTTCTCAATCGATTTAAAAAGCATTGATCAATCTTTACAATGGGCCTGCATTTCAATTGCACCATACTCAACTTTCTCAGGCAATAAATTTATAAAACCCATTACCTTCAATGGTTTAAATAATTCTGCTTTTTATTTACCCGAAACCAAGGGTTTTATATTATCGGGAAAGGTAGAAAACTCTGAGGACAAAACACCAATGCTTTTTACACTGGTTAACATATCTATACTTGGCAAACACTCCGATTTTATTGCCACACGTACCGATTCATCGGGAAATTTCTCTATTCAATTACCAACCATTTATGGAAGTTCTGAGCTCTATATTGGAATTGAAAATAAAGGAAATGTCAAGGTAAAAATCGATAGCGATTACTGTACCAGAAACATAAACCTACCCCTTTTACCATTTGAACTTAGTGAAAACGAAAGGGATGTATCAACCAAATTGGTTAGGAATATTGATGTTGAGAATGTCTTTTCCGAAGGTTTAAAAAAATCATATCAACTTGATACTCTAAAAAAACCTAATGGTATAACATTTTATGGTACTCCCGAAAACACCTTCTATTTCGATAAATATGTAAACCTATTATCCATTGAAGAGTATTTTTTTGAGCTTATCCCAAACGTCTCCATTCGTCAGCAACAGAGACAAAGGTTTTTTAAAATTCATGGCAACTATGCAGAACTTTCAATATTCAAACCTTTAGTTTTGCTCGATATGATTGCCATTCATGATACTGATAAGTTACTAAGCATTCAACCTACATTACTTCACAAAATTGAAATTGTTGCGAAGCCATACTATAAAGGCGACCTCATTTATGGTGGAATAATTAGTTTCTTTTCCAAAAAAGGTGATATTGCTGGCATTGACCTTCCCCCTTCGGATATGTTTTTGGAGCTAGACTTTTTATCTTCTTCAATTGATAGAACAAATAACCTTGAAAACTTCTCTGAGAATCTGCCCGATACCCGGAATTCAATACTTTGGGTTGATAATTTGGATATATCATCATCAAGACTTGCAATAGATTTCCAAACTCCCGACACTCCCGGTGATTATATCATTGTTTTCAGAGGTTTGACCCAAACAGGTGAAGTGATTTACTCCACAAAAACTATCACAATCAACTAAAAATCTCAAATAAATCCTTATTTTTCAGCAAGTTTATCCCTGATCAATATCATTTTGTAAATCTCTCAACGAAATTTGCTGAAATCGTATTTCAATACGCCTAAAGTAAATAACTTTGTGGTTTATTTAGATTAATTCAAATCAAGGTTTTAAACTCTTAATGTCTACTAAACATTTAGTGTTTTAATCTGTTGGTTAATTACACATATAAACCAGTTATAAGTGAAAAACTTAATAATATAATCTGTGAATAAAAGCTGAAATAATGGCTAACGAACAGGATAAAATACTCGACGAGGTAACCAGTCAGGATTACAAGTACGGTTTTGTTACCAACATCGAAACCGAAACCATTCCCAAAGGATTGAATGAAGATGTTGTTAAGATAATATGGGAAAAGAAAGGTGAACCCGACTGGATGCTGGACTTCCGGCTTAAAGCTTTTCGTCATTGGCAAACATTGGACATGCCTCAATGGGCACATCTTATAATCCCCGAAATAGATTACCAGGATATAATATATTACGCTGCACCAAAACAAAAGGCAAAGCTCGAGAGTTTAGAGGAGGTTGACCCAGAATTGCTCGACACCTTTAACCGCCTGGGGATACCCCTAGAAGAGCAGAAAATTCTTTCTGGAGTTGCGGTAGATGCAGTTATGGACAGCATCTCG
Organism: uncultured Rikenellaceae bacterium; assembly: GCA_964509385.1. Lineage (GTDB taxonomy): Bacteria > Bacteroidota > Bacteroidia > Bacteroidales > Tenuifilaceae > MWFE01. The sequence continues at coordinate 3,854 of CAZDXY010000152.1, read as the reverse complement.
GTAAAGACTACTTTCCGCGAAACCCTTGCCGAGCAGGGAATCATATTCTGCTCCATGAGTGAAGCCATTCGGGAGCACCCCGATTTGGTGAAAAAACACCTTGCCTCGGTTGTGCCAGTTACCGACAACTACTTTGCTGCCTTAAATTCTGCTGTTTTCAGCGATGGCAGCTTTTGCTATATCCCAAAAGGTGTAAGATGTCCCATGGAATTAAGCACATACTTTAGGATAAACGCTGCTAATACTGGCCAATTTGAGCGTACGCTCATAGTTGCTGACGATGACAGCTACGTTTCTTATCTGGAGGGTTGTACAGCCCCCCAGCGCGACGAGAACCAGCTACATGCTGCCGTTGTAGAAATTGTTGCCATGGAAAACGCAGAGGTAAAATACTCTACAGTTCAGAACTGGTTTCCTGGCGATAAGAATGGAAAAGGGGGTATTTACAACTTCGTTACCAAACGCGGAATCTGTAAGGGAAAAAATAGCAAAATTTCCTGGACTCAGGTTGAGACAGGTTCTGCAATTACCTGGAAATACCCGAGTTGCATATTAATGGGTGATAATTCCTACGGTGAGTTTTACTCTGTTGCTGTTACCAATAACCATCAACAGGCCGATACAGGAACCAAAATGATTCACATCGGGAAAAACACCCGAAGCCGCATAGTCTCCAAAGGCATCTCGGCTGGAGTTAGCAACAACAGCTATAGGGGGCTTGTTAAGGTGGTTAAAAATGCTGAGAACTCTCGCAACTTCTCTCAATGCGATTCATTACTACTTGGTGATAAGTGTGGAGCTCATACATTCCCCTACATTGAGGTGGATAATCCTACAGCTATTGTTGAACACGAAGCCACAACTTCAAAAATTGGAGAGGATCAGATATTCTACTGCAATCAGCGTGGAATATCAACCGAGGATGCAGTAGCCCTGATTATAAATGGGTATGCCAAAGAAGTGCTTAACAAATTACCCATGGAATTTGCAGTAGAGGCTCAAAAACTACTTCAGATAAGCCTTGAGGGAAGCGTTGGGTAGTAATATTACGTAAAACAATTTACAATAATCATAGATATGCTAACAATAAAAAATCTACACGCCGGAATAAATGGCAACAAAATTTTAAACGGAATAAACCTTGAGGTGAAACCTGGCGAAATTCACGCCATTATGGGTCCAAATGGATCTGGGAAAAGTACGCTAAGCGCTGTATTGGCGGGTCGCGATATATTTGAGGTAACTCAAGGCGAGATTTCATTCAACGGTAAAAACATATTTGAAATGTCACCAGAAGAGCGTTCGAGGGAAGGTTTGTTCCTTAGCTTTCAATACCCTATAGAAATTCCAGGGGTTAGCATGGTGAACTTCATGAAAACCGCTCTAAACGAACACCGTAAGCATAAAGGCTTAGAACCATTGTCTGCATCGGACTTTCTGAAACTTATGCGTGAACGCAAGGAATTGGTCGAAATAGATTCGGCTCTGACCAACCGCGCTGTTAACGAAGGATTCAGTGGTGGAGAGAAGAAAAAGAATGAGATATTCCAAATGGCGATGCTCGAACCTAAACTTGCCATTCTCGACGAAACTGACTCAGGACTTGATATCGACGCGCTTCGTATTGTTGCCAATGGGGTAAATAAGCTAAAACGTCCTGATAATGCAACCATAGTTATCACTCACTACCAAAGGCTATTAGATTATATAATACCCGATTTTGTGCACATCCTTTACAATGGTAAAATAGTGAAAACCGGGTGTAAGGAACTGGCGCTGGAACTGGAAGAGAAAGGGTATGATTGGATTAAGAATGGTGAAGAATAATAATGATTTATGAACAAGGATTATTCGCTTCGTCCATAAGGGAAGTTAAATATTTTCATTTTTGAAGCAAAAGACCTAAAAATCAAAAATCCTAAATTGTTAATCCTTGTTCGATATTCAATATTTAAAACATGAACCTAACAACAAAAATATCCCCAAGAGAAGAGTTTATCAACCTTTACCTTGAAAATCTAGACTTGATTACCGAGAACTCGGGTGGGGCTCTTAATAATGCTCGCCAATCGGCTTTGGAGAACTTTAAACTTCTTGGGTTTCCCAGCGCAAAAAACGAGAAGTATAAGTACATGAAGGTTGAGGCAATTTTTACATATGATTTTGAGAAGTATTTCACCCCAAAGTGTATTTCATTCAATGTGGATGATATTTTCCGTTGCGATATTCCATCTTTAGATACTCATTTAGCCTTAACCCTAAATGGCTTCTATCTCAATAACCCAAATTTACTCATTGAACTTGAGAATGGGGTTATTGTAGGCAGTCTTGCCGAAGCTGCCAAAAAATACCCCAACGTTGTTGCAAAATACTACAACACCCTATCTGAGAATGAGGAGGATGGACTTGTTGCACTGAATACTGCCTTCTCTCAGGATGGAGTCTTCATTTACATACCAAAAGGCATTAAGGTTGAAAAACCAATCCAAATTATAAACCTACTGATGAGCGATGAGCAGCAAATGGTGCAGTATCGCAACCTGATCATTGCTGAGGAAAACTCTCAGGCAAAAATCGCAATTTGCGATCATACACTTTCGCCTGCAAAATTCCTATCGAATGTTGTAACTGAAGTTTTTACCAATCGCAATGCCAACATCGATCTGGTTTGCATGCAGAATCAACACAACGATTCAACCCAGTTTGCTCATATTTTTGCGAAGCAAGAACGAGATTCAAACTTTTCCACCAATACCATTTCGCTTCATGGTGGCACAATTCGTAATAACGTTAACGTACTGCTAAACGATGAGGGCTGCGAGAATCATACCTACGGATTGGCCCTAGTCGATAGAACCCAGCATATTGACATGCACTCTTTTATTGATCATGCGAAACCCAACTGCACAAGCAATGAGCTCTACAAAGCCATCCTCGACGATCAGGCCACCGGGGCATTCAACGGTCGGATACTTGTACGCAGGGATGCTCAAAAAACTCAAGCATTCCAAAGCAATAATAATTTGCTTCTCACCACTGATGCCCGCATGTACACCAAACCTCAACTAGAGATATATGCCGATGATGTAAAGTGTAGCCATGGTGCCACTGTTGGGCAACTCGATATGGATGCCAAGTTCTATATGCAATCAAGGGGTATTAGCGAACGAGAATCTAAACTTCTTCTAATGTTTGGCTTTGCCCACGATGTGGTTGGGAAAATATCCATTGAACCCCTTCGCGAACGAATTGACGAACTGGTAAACAAACGCCTTCGTGGCGAACTTTCAAGATGCCACAACTGCCCAATGAATTGCTGCTAATCATAAAAAAAAACGATAAATGTCCTTCGATATAGCTAAAATCCGCAACGATTTTCCAATCCTTAACCAGCAGGTTCATGGTAAACCCTTGGTTTACTTGGACAATGGAGCTACTACCCAAAAACCTACTTGCGTTCTTGAAACCATAAACTATTTTCATAATCAAATAAATGCTAACATACACAGGGGTGTCCATAAGCTGAGTGACGAATCAACCTCTGCCTATGAAAATGCACGCGAAACAGTTAGGGTATTTATCAATGCTAAAAGTACAAGGGAGATAATATTTACATCGGGGGCAACAGCTAGTATCAATTTAGTGGCATTCTCCTACGGCGAGGCATTTATCAGGGAGGGGGATGAAGTTATTGTATCGGAAATGGAACACCACTCCAACATTGTTCCCTGGCAACTTGTGTGCGACAGGAAAAGGGCAAAACTTAAAGTTCTCCCCTTCGATGACAAAGGAGAATTAATGGTTGAAAAGTTGGATGAGCTGATCACAGATAGAACCAGAATAATTGCAGTTAC
>CAZDXY010000151.1:2812-6783 GCA_964509385.1 uncultured Rikenellaceae bacterium | reverse complement strand
GGGACCCGATGGCGGAATTGTTACACTCGACGACACCACAATACTCGAACTGGCTTTCGATATTCTAGAAACAGAACAGGGACAGTTGGTGTAAATTTTCGCAGAAAACCATTTTGTTAAAAGGCAGAAAATTTAATAATTTTCTGCCTTTTAAGTTTTAAATGTATTCTCAATGTCAGAACATAGGCGTATTGTTGATCAGGTAGAAAATGAATGGCTGAAAGTTCTTCATCGGCACATCGATTTACTTTACCATAATACCCATTTACCTTCCCATGATGTTGAGCATCATTTAAGGGTTTGGAACTTCTGTCGTGATTTGATGTATGAATTGGATTTGGTGGGAATCAAGGTCGATAGGCAAACTTTAGAGGGTGTATTGATTGCTTCTCTTTTTCATGATACTGGTCTTATTGTTGATAAGAGCGAGGAACACGGCTATCAAAGTCGTCTTTACTGCGAGCAATTCTTTAAAAATAATTCTGACAGACATGTTGCCAATCTCAGCGATATTCTTACTGCAATTGAGAGACATGATGATAAAAAGGTAAAATGTCCCAGCCAAAATGGTAATAAGGATTTAGAATCAATACATAGTATTGTTTCCGCTGCCGATGATCTGGATGCTTTTGGGTATATTGGAATACTCCGATATGTTGAAATTTACCTTATCCGTGGCATCTCCGTTGATTTACTGCCTAAGGCGGTGATAAAGAACTTGCAAAACCGTTTTACCAATTTCCAGAACAGCTACTCCTTTATTAAACAATTCGTTCATAAGCACAGAGCAAGGTTCGAAATCGCTTTTAGTTTCTTTGAATGTATTGAGAAACCAAAAGTAACTAACAAAGGGATTGCCAATGCAAATCGTGAAATAGTTTGCCTACTGAAAGATTGTCTTATTGAGCGTAAAATGGATATTTTCCCGACCATCGATTTTGCCTTAAATAATTACCATTCACAGGAGATAAATAATTTTTTTTGTGAATTAAGAGATGAATTGAGATCAATTAATAATCAAAAATGGTGAACTTTGAATCAACCTTTTTGGGCATAAAAAATCTAATGATAAATCAATTAATCTATTGATATGAAAAGATTTTTCCTTTATTACATGGCACTTGTAGTGCTTTTTATAGTTTCGTTGATGTTAGTTAGATTTGTTAAAACTAGTTCAACTGACAGTAAGGCTATAATTGAGTTGCGTTATCAATACAATGAAAGCCTAACATATCCAGAGGTAATCGGCGCTTATAAAGCGCTGGATAATCAGTATCGCACGGCAAAACTCATTACCTACGGGCAAACCGATGTGGGAAAACCATTGCACCTTTTTGTTATTTCTAAATCAAGAATTTTTGATCCGGCAATCCTCAGACAAAAAGGATACAGAATAGTAATGGTTAACAATGGGATACATCCGGGTGAACCCTGTGGAATTGATGCCAGCCTTAAGATGGCAAGGGATATCCTCGATAATGTTGATGGTATGTGGGAATTGATGGATAGCACAGTTCTTTGTATTATTCCTGTTTATAACATTGGGGGTTCCCTTAATCGCTCTCCTTTTAACAGGGCAAACCAGAATGGTCCTGCCGAGCAGGGATTTAGAGCAAATGCAAAGAATCTGGATTTGAACAGGGATTTTACCCCCATGAACAGCCGCAATGCACGTTCCTTCGCCCAGATTTTCCATCGCTGGAAACCTCATTTGCTTATTGACACTCATACAACCAACGGAGCAGATTATCAGTACGTTATGACCCTTATCCCTAGCCATCCTCAGGAATTACCGCCCATGCTAGGTGAGTTGATGGAAAAAGAATTGGAGCCATTACTATACCAAAAGATGATTGAATCGGGATACGAGATGATTCCATACGTTTCACCTATGGGAAGCCTGCCCGAAAGCGGATTACAGCAGTATGTCAATTCGCCAAGATACACAACCGGTTATGGGCGGTTGTTTAACACCATTGTGTTGATGACCGAAGCTCACATGTTTAAGCCCTTTGCCGATAGGGTGTTGGCAACCTACGAGTTCATTAAGGCTTCTTTAAATTTTACAAAATTGTATGGACACGATTTGAAAATAAGGAAAGATGAAGCTGATGTGTTCATCTCAAAAAAGACAGATTTTGTTTTGCATTGGGAATTGGACTCTTCTAATGTTGAAACCATAAAATTCAAAGGTTACGAGGCCGAATATCTTGATAGTCGCATTACCGGTGGGAAAAGATTATGGTACAATAGGGAAAAGCCATTTGTTAAGGATATTCCATACTATCGGCACTATAATCCAACCTTAATTGTTACTAAACCCAAGTTCTATATCATTCCTCAAGCATGGCGCGATGTTGTTTATCGTTTGGCTATAAATGATGTTTGTCTGGAACGCATTAATAAAGACACCCTTATGGAAGTTGATGCATACTATATTGTCGACTATAAGACCTATCCAAGACCCTATAACGGCAGTTACTTACATTATGAAATTGATGTGCGCATCGATAAGCAACCCATTCAATTTTACCGGGGCGATTATATTGTACCCACCGATCAGCCTGCCAATGAGTACATTGTTCAGATGCTTGAGCCACAGGCTTACGATTCGTTCTTCGCATGGAACTTTTTTGATCCCATCCTTCAGCGTAAGGAGTACTTCTCGCCCTATGTGTTTGAGGATTATGCCGGGATGATGCTTGCAAACGATGCGTTGTTGAGGGAAGAATTTGAAACAAAGCGAAGGAATGATAAAGAATTCGCATCAAACTCCTATGCACAACTCAATTTTCTATACCAACGATCGCCATATTTTGAGAAGAGTTTCATGAGATACCCGGTTTATAGATCGCTGGATTAATTTGCTTTTCTAACTTTTTGAATCAAATTTTTATCTAACCTTTAATTATATCATCGTGGAAACAAAAAAGAAAGGGAAAATTATAAGCAGTATTTCAAAGGTTTGGAAACTAATCGTTGGGAAACTAAATTTTTTTAAACCCTCAGAAACAGCTATTCGTGGTGCAGCCTGGGGTATTCTTATTGTCGCCGTTTTACTTCTTATTATTCCAAGTTCATTACTTATCAAGCACATAGGTTTTGTAAATGTGCTAATCATGACAATTTTTTTAATTACCGGAGGAATTTTAATTGGTTTACTATCAAAATTAATTTTCAGACTTCTTAATCGGATTCCTTCATTCCTATGGGTTGCAATGATTGTATGTTTTTTCATCGTTTTTCTACAGCTAACCTTTTCACCGAAGGGTGGTCTTATAATTTTCCTTTACCTATTTGCAGTTAGCGCTTTTGCCGGTGGTGCAATTATGGTTATAGTCAAGGGGCAAATGAATAAGTTCGCATTATCTGGGAAAATATCTGTTACAATTTTTGGTTTGCTTGGCTTTACAGGTTTAGTCCTTTTTACCTGGTGGTTGATACACCATGGAAAGGCCATAGAAATGCCAGAGATTGCTGCATTAAAGGGAGAATTTCGACCAGAGCATATACAGGCTGAAGATCCCGGTATCCGTGGTGAGTATAATGTTTTTTATCTTACCTATGGAAGCGGAGTTGACAAGCAGAGAAAAGAGTTTGCTTCGGAGGTTACCATTCGGACTGATTCCGTTGATGGATCGTTTTTGGTTGATGGATGGGATGGTTTTCAGGGTAAATTGCGTACCAGGTATTTTGGATTTGATTTGAAATCATTACCCCGAAATGCACGGGTCTGGTATCCCGAGGGTATTGGGCAGTACCCCTTGGTATTGATAGTTCATGGGAATCATCTTGCTCAGGATTTCTCAGATCCAGGATACGAATATCTTGGGAAATTGTTGGCGAGTAGAGGATTCATATTTGCGTCGGTTGATGAAAACTTTTTTAATGGCTCCTTTACCAATATTTTTAAGGGTTTGCAAACCGAAAACGATGCCAGAGGATGGATGCTTTTAGAGCACCTTAAGCTG
>CAZDXY010000151.1:0-2802 GCA_964509385.1 uncultured Rikenellaceae bacterium | reverse complement strand
TAATATTTCGCTTATTGGGCACTCAAGGGGTGGTGAAGCGGTTGGTCATGCAGCCCTTTTCAATAAGTTGCCCTATTACCCCGATAATTTCAGAGTTCAATTCGATTACGGTTTCAATCTGAAATCAGTTATTGCCATTGCTCCCTGCGATGGTCAATATCAACCCGCAGGTATAAGTACACCCTTAAAAGACGTGAATTATTTTACTCTTCATGGTTCCCACGATGCTGATGTACAATCATTTGTGGGTATGAGGCAATACGAAAGGGTAAACTTTTCAGAAGGTTTTAAAGGTTTTAAGGCTTCGCTTTACATTTTCAATGCAAATCATGGGCAGTTCAACACAAGGTGGGGAAGAAAGGATTCTTCCAGCCCACGAATCAACCTAATTAACCTTAGGCAACTTATGCCAGGTGAAGATCAGGAAAAGATTGCACAAACATTCATCTCTGCGTTCCTCGAAATCACATTGAAAGACAGGGATGAATACTTACCCTTATTCATGGATTATCGTACAGGTAAAAACTGGCTTCCTGAGACGATATACCTCAATAGGTTTGACCACAGTGATATGGATTACATTTGTCAATACAACGAAGATATTGATCTGACCACAACCACAAGGGAAGGAGGTACAATTGATGCCGAAAACCTAACCGTTTGGAGGGAGCAAATGGTAAAAATCAAGTGGGGTGATAAGGATACCAGGGCTGCATATATTGGTTGGAATAGTAATGAAAACGATTCACTTACCGCAAGGTATTCCATCACAATTCCCGAAGGGTTCTTCAACCCAACAAAGCACAGGGCTCTATTCTTCTCTCTTGCCGATGCAAATGAGAACAGTAATCCTTTTCCGAAGGAAAAGGAGAAAGGGAACGACTCAATACCCGATGTATCTATATTAAACAATGAAAATGTTGAAGTTAAGAATGCAATCGAAGAAAAGAAAAGCATAGATAAAGAGAAAAAAAATGGCGTGAGAGAAGCCATTGATTTTACAATAGAAATTGAAGATGAAAACGGAGAGACTTTAAAATTCAAATTGTCTGACTTCTCATTTCTTCAGCCCCAGCTGGAGGCTAAGCTGGCAAAGATTGGTTTCTTAACATCAACACCGGGTTCAGAAAGCCTTTATCAGTTTTACAACTTTAAATTGGATAGATTTGTTGGTTTAAATGAACAATTTCAACTCGATAAAATTTCCAAAATAAGTTTGATCTTCGATCAAACTGAAGAGGGGGTAATAATCCTTGACAATTTGGGATTCATGTAATTTCATTTTTTGTGATCTGCTTTCATAAAAGAATTTGCCATAGCTGTAATTATTTATATCAACAAGAAATAAAGCCTCATGAGCATAAAATACGATGTTGTGGTTGTTGGTGGAGGACCTGCCGGATTGTTAGCCGCAGGAAAAGCAGCCATGGAGGGGAGTCGTGTTTTGCTTCTTGAGAAGATGGAGAAACCTGCCCGTAAGTTGAGGATTACAGGAAAGGGGCGTTGCAATATTACCAACCTTAAGCCTCTGGATGAATTTTTAGAGGAGATAAACCCAGAACCTAACTTTCTTCGCGATGCTTTTCGAGAATTTTTTTCTCAGGATATCATTGATTTGATTAATAAGCAGGGTGTTGAAACTATTTTCGAGAGGGGACAAAGGGTATTCCCTGCAAGTGGCAAAGCTAAAGATGTTGCAGAGGCACTTATAAGGTGGGCTCAAAGCTATAGGGTTGAAATCATTTGCCATGCCCAGGTGGACGGAATAAGGATTGAGCATGGAAGAGCTATTGGCTTAACATACATATCAACGAAATCAAATAAACCTTTAACCCAAACTATATATTGCGATTGTGTAGTTTTGGCCACTGGAGGCAAATCTTATCCCGCCACAGGCTCTTCTGGCGATGGTTATCGTCTAGCTCGCGAATGCGGACACAAAATATTTCCACCACGTCCTGCTCTTATGGGTGTTGAAACTACACCCGTTTTAAAGGATGCCAATGGGTTGTTTTTGAAAAATGTTAACCTATCGTTATTTATCAATGGGAAAAAGAAGGCCAAAGAATTTGGCGAGCTTGAGCTAAGCCCTTTTGGGCTAGATGGTCCTATTGTAGTAAGGCTAAGCCGCACAATTGTCGATGCCATTGATCAGGATTCAAAGGTTGAACTACACCTTGATCTAAAACCTGCCCTTGACATTGAAAAGTTGGATGCGCGGATTAAGCGAGAAATTCAGGATGCCCCAAGGAGCGCATTGGTGGATATTGTCAGAAAACTTCTTCCCAAAGAACTTGTTTACACACTTATCGATCAGCTTAATTTAGCTGCTCAGAAACCAGTTTCAAGAATTTCTTCTCAAGAATTAGATGAAATAAGGAGTTGGTTAAAAAAGATAGTATTTAGAGTTGATAGTTATCGAGGCTGGGACGAAGCCATTATCACTGCTGGAGGCATATCCCTCAAAGAGGTGAATCCAAGAACTATGGAGTCGAAGCTGGTAAAGGGGTTATACTTTGCGGGAGAGCTACTCGATCTGGATGGTTCAACAGGTGGGTTTAATCTTCAGATCGCTTACTCTACTGGCTGGTTAGCCGGAAAAAGTGCAGCCCTTGAGGTAAGACGTACAACTCTAAAAAGTTGATAGAAGAATTCAGAAACTACTTAAATTTTGTCACAAAAGATTTCTTACCCCAAAAAACGGGGTTCGAAATGACATTTTCTGGAGTTAATTAATGTGGTTGGGGGGAAAAGGTAAATGTTGGTACACTAAAAATACCAACATTTACCTTTTCCGCCCAA
>CAZDXY010000150.1:0-6789 GCA_964509385.1 uncultured Rikenellaceae bacterium | reverse complement strand
GAAATAACTTGGCCAAATAACCTTAAAAAAGGTCAACTTATATCAGGATAAGACAAAACGATACTGCTACTATTAAAACTTAATGAAAAAAAATAGAATAGATTGAAATATATTACAAAAACAGTTTGGATTTTATCATTGGTTAGTCTATTTACAGACACGGCAAGCGAAATGCTGTATCCAATTATGCCAATTTATTTAAAGACAATAGGGTTTTCTATTGTCCTAATTGGCATACTTGAAGGCGTTGCCGAAGCAACAGCAGGACTTAGTAAAGGCTACTTTGGGAAACTTTCCGATATTTCGGGTAAACGAGTTCCTTTTGTACAAATTGGTTATACATTCAGTGCAATTTCGAAACCAATGATGGCAATTTTTATTTTCCCTCTTTGGATATTTTTTGCACGCACGATTGACCGTTTCGGGAAAGGGATTCGGACAGGGGCGAGAGATGCCATTCTTTCTGATGAAGCAACACCACAAACAAAGGGTAAAATTTTTGGATTTCATCGTTCAATGGACACTTTAGGTGCAGTTATAGGGCCATCATTAGCTTTGCTCTATTTGTTTTATTATCCTCAAGACTATAAAACACTATTTTTTATAGCATTTGTTCCTGGACTATTGGCAGTGCTATCATCATTCTACCTCAAGGACAAAAATGCAGATAAGCAAAGTTTAAAAGTAAAAACATCTTTCTTTTCATTCTTAAAATACTGGAAACTAAGTTCATCTGAATATAGAAAAATTGTAATTGGACTTTTGATTTTTACATTGTTCAACAGTTCAGTTGTTTTTCTTTTACTCCAAGCAAAGCAATCGGGGCTTAATGATACAATGGTAATAGGAGTTTATATTTTCTACAATCTTATTTATGCTTTGTTTGCCTTTCCAATTGGCATTTTAGCTGATAAAGTTGGGCTAAAAACAATTTTCATCATCGGTCTGGCTTTATTTGCGATGGTTTATTTCGGTATGTCAATGAACACAAACCTATATTTATTTTTTGGATTGTTTTTTCTTTATGGGATTTATTCTTCTGCAACAGAAGGAATTTCGAAAGCTTGGATTTCAAATATTACTCATAAAAAAGACACCGCAACTGCAATAGGTACATTTACTGGATTGCAGAGCATTTGTACTATGATAGCAAGTTCACTAACAGGATTTATTTGGTTTTGGTTAGGAGCAAAAATTGCATTTTTAATGACAGCATCTGTTACTTTAATTGTGATAGTTTACTTTATGACAATTCCTAAACCGATTACTTTTAAATATGAAATTAAATAACCCAAAAGACAAAAAAGGGCAGCACACAACAAAGTGTAAATGCCATAAGGGTTTCAGGGGTTTGCGAGGTTTAGAAGTCCGCTTTAACTTTTCGTTTAACTTGATAAGGAATCACCCGCAATCCCTTACGGCACTTACACTCGACCGTTGTGCACAAGCGTAGAAAGACCGTACATTAATTGAAAATTTTCCCTATAAAGACAAATAAGAAATAATTCCGAATTGAGTCAAGTTTTTTTGAACATCCTAGAAATCAATTTTGCATAGCAATAAACTTATTTTGGCGATTCATACTTAGCATATTGCTAAATAAATAAATCAGGCTATAAATTAAATTTTTTCTTTTCCTTGATTTTATAACATAAATTTTTGTATCATTGTATCTTCAAATGACCAGTCTGGTCATTTGAAGGATTATTCTTATTAACGATTTAATATGTCAGATAAATATTTAAAATTTAATTCATTAAGTTCAGCGAAGAAAGAACGAGTTATAAATGCCGCTCTTAAAGAATTTTCAAAAAATGGGTTTAAGAAAGCCTCTACCAATGTAATAACTGAAAATGCTAATATCGCCAAAGGCTCATTGTTTACGTATTTCAAAAGCAAAAAAGAATTGTTCATATTTCTTGTAGACTACATGATGGATATAAGCAATCAAATCATTCATAAGATTGATTTAAAACAAACTGAATTATTCCAACGATTAAAAGAAACAGGAATCATTAAGTATAATGTAATGAAGAGATTTCCACAGGGTTTCGACTTTTTAAAATCGCTTGAGCATGAAAATTCAGACGATGTAAAACCTGAACTGGAGGAAAGAAAAAATGAAATTTTGAACCATGGACTGAACAAGATGTACGAGAACATTGATTGGTCAAAATTTCGTGATGATATAAACCTAGAAAAGTCAATGAATATTATTCAATGGTTTATGCTAAGCTTATCGGAACAACAAATAAGTCGTCTTGAATCATTTAAGGAAATTGATAATGAAATACTTTCGGAATGGGATGATTATTTTGACATTTTAAAACGCTGCTTTTACAAATAATTTAAGGAGGAACCAATTATGTATATCACAGTAAATGAATTAGTGAAAAAGTATAAAACTGGAATTGTAACCACGAATGTTTTGAAAGGGCTTAGTTTCAAAATGGAGAAAGGAGAAATTGGGGTAATTCTTGGCCCCTCAGGCTCTGGAAAATCGACCCTTATGAATATTGTTGGGGGAATTGACCGGGGTAATAGTGGAAATGTTGTAGTTGACAAAATAGAGGTTCATAAATTGAATGATAAACAACTCACAAATTACAGACGGGAGAAAATTGGGTTTGTTTTCCAATTCTATAATCTTGTTCCGAATCTGACCGTTGGTGAAAATATCGAGGTTGTAGAAAATATCAGTAAATCACCATTAATAATTGACGAGGTTTTGGAAGCTGTTGAAATGCTGGATAAAAAGTTTAGGTTTCCAAGAGAACTAAGCGGTGGAGAGCAACAACGTGTATCCCTAGCCAGAGCCGTTGTAAAAAATCCAAAATTGTTGCTTTGCGATGAACCTACTGGTGCCCTCGATTATACTTCTTCTCTAAAAATATTGCAACTATTGCAACTCGTGAATGAGAAATATGGTACAACTGTTTTAATGATAACACATAATGAAGCAATTACGGCAATGGCCAATAAAGTATTCAAATTACGTAGCGGCGAAATTACCGAAGAATTTATTAATGAGAAAGTTGAAAGAGCCGAAAGTATTGTATGGTAAAAATTAAAAACTGCTTATTATGGTCTTAAATAAACGTATAAAAAGAGTTCTTTTTGAGAATAAAGCTCAGTATATCGGAATTGCTGTCCTAATCATTATTAGCAGTTTTCTTTTCACTTATATGGGGCAATTTGCGGGAAACTTTAAAAGATTGGCTTATAATTTTACTGAGAATTACATTATAGAAGATGCATCTTTTGAAACGGATAGAAAAATTGAAAATCTCGAAAAATTGGAAGCAACATCTGATGCTCTTATTGAAGAATACAAAACTGCAGATTACAAACTATCAGACGAACTTACAATACGTCTTTTAAGCAATAACAAGAAAATAAACCTGACAGCCGTAACAGAGGGTGAAGGGTTACAACAAGCAGGAGATATTCTTTTAAATCCTGTTTTTGCCAAATCAAACAATCTCGATATAGGCGAAAAAATATCAATATTTGATGAAACATTTGTAATCAGAGGCCTTTTTGCTATCCCTAATTATATGTACATTCTGGAATCAGATGTAGATTTGATGCCCAGTCCTACATTTGGCATTGGCGTTATTAGCAAATCTGATATGGATAAACTTCCAGATGGGAATGTTCATTACCATTACGCTGTTAAATTTAATTCAACCAACAAAGGCTTAAGAGAGCAAACTGTAGAGTATAGAAAGATAATAGAAAATGAAGGTATTAGCATTACTCAATGGACAAATGCTGATGATAATAAAAGAATTAATATTGTAGAGGCTGAAGTCGAAATAATTAAAACGGTAGCAAATGGTGTTCCTACCGGCGTGTTAATTCTTACTATAATTATTATTTGTGGAATAATTTCCCGTTTAATTAATAATGAGTCAACTATTGTGGGAACTCTATACGCTCTTGGATACAAAAAGGGCGAAATTTACTTTCATTATTTATTGCTTATTTTTTTTATAGTTTTTCCATGCAGTATTATTGGAAGCTTACTTGGGACATTACCCGTTGAGTATATTGTGAGGTTTATTCTTGAAGCATTTAATATTCCATTAACCAGCATAGTAATTGAACCAAAAAGGCTGGCATACAGTATTTTAATTCCTGTACTGTTTATCACGTTCAGCAGTTCTCTTGTAATTCACAAAAAACTGAAGCGTTCTCCGGTAGATTTGATGAGAGGGAAAATCGAGAATATAGATGTCAACTTTTTAGAACGTGCGATAAAACTTGATAAACTCAAATTTTCCCTTAAGTTTAAAATAAGGGAGCAACTGCGAAGCATTTCTCGTGTGGCATTCCTTCTCTTTGGAATTGCTGTTGCAACTGTATTGATGCAATGGGGCTTTTCACTCAAAACATCAACAAATTTTCTATTTGAAGAGAATACCATTTACAACTTTAAATATGAGTATAAGTTTAACCAATTACAGAAGGATACCCTTCCAAATGGAGCTGAACCTTTTGCTGCCTCACTGTTTTTACCAGAGGATAATGAAAAGAAAGATTTTTACATCACTGGAATACCCGAAAATTCAAACCTGATTTCTTTGGAAGATGAGTCAGGAGCTAAAATTAATACAAACCAGGTAGTTGTAACAAAGCCTGTTTCGAGGGTGCTCAATGCTAAAGTGGGAGATTCAATAAAAATAGTGAGGAAACTTGATGGTGAAATTTTTAAATTGAAGATTGATGCTATAGCCGAAACTTATGCAGGCAGATTTATTTTTATGCCATTACATGTTTATAATGAATATTTTGGAATGCCCACAGGAAGCTACAATGGTGCGTTTAGTAATATTTTACTCGATATTCCGGATGGGAAGAGCTTTAGTATGACATCTTTAGAGGATAAGAAAGCCGGCGCTGAGGAATTATTTGCTCAGGTGGAATCAATGGTTGGTATGGTTGTGTTTCTGGCATTTATTATTGGTTTAATAGTTATTTATTTGGTAACTTCTATGATAGTTGGAGAGAATACACATACAATTTCACTTATGAAAATATTTGGTTACCATAAAAAGGAAATAAATTCGCTGATTTTAAATAGTTCAACTTTAGTTGTGATATTAGGTTATGTTATTGGTCTTCCATTGACCACATCAGCCATTGGGGTTCTAACTCAATCATTAGAGGATAGTATTGGAATGGTGGTTCCTCCTGCATCGATTAGTTTGCAATTGGTTTTAATAGGCTTTGTTGTTGTAATGCTGGCTTTTGAACTTTCAAAACAACTTTGTCGGAAAAAAGTAAATGCAATTTCGATGAATGAGATTTTAAAATCAGGAGTGGAATAAAACGATAGTATATTTAACGCCAGTGCACAACATTTTGTATAAGTAATGGCAGGTAAAGTGCTAAATATCAAGGTTTGTAGCCCGCTCAAACTGTGTAGCGGTTTGACAGGAAACTGCCCCGCAATCCCTTACGGCACATACACTCGACCGTTATGCGCAATTGTATGACTGACAGGTATATAACAAAATGACTTGCTGTATGAAAACTTTTAGAATATTCATTCTTATCCTATTAGTTTCTGGTATTTTTTCTTGCTCTTCATGTTTTAACGAGAAAGCATTTGTAGAGAAATATTTTCAGGAAATCTACCAACCATCTCAATTAGATTCAGCACATAAATCCCTACCAAGCGAATACTTCATAGAAAATATTACTTGGTACTGCTACCAAAGGAATCATTTATGCCAGTCTTCAACATTGCAAATGGTTGCTGAAAAAAATGGGATTATTGATAAACCCCTTGACTTCTACTCGTTTCTTCTAGGTTACACTTATGGTGCTACTTATGTTAAAGGCGCAGGGATGTTTGCACCCTATAGCGACCCTGAACCTGGCTTCATTCTCGCAGGAAAATTTTTAGGCCTAGAAAGAAAGTACCAGATTACCGATAATAACGACCTGTTGGTTGAAAATATTAAGTATTTTCTATCGAAAGATATTCCTGTAAGAATTGCTTGGAATTCGGCTATGACTATGAAGTACGCTATAGAGTCAGAATACTTTCCTCGCCCAAAGGAATGGAAAGAACCGCCCAAAGAAGCATTCTCTCCACATAGCGTATTGTTTGTTGGGTATGATTCTTCTTATTTTTACTATTACGAAACTCACGGTAAGGATTTTACACTTCGTGGTGAAAAGGGTATTAGAATTGATAAATCTTCCGCTATTGATGCTATATCATCATTTAGCAGAAATTATAGATTGCCTTGGAAATATATGATGACAGTTTTTGAAAAAGATTCCATCTCTAATGACTTAAACAAAATTTTCGAAAGAATTGGTGAAGAAATGATTGGGAGAGTATTGGGACCCACATCAACAGGTAGTTTTGCCATTAAAGGTCTTTCTCAAGGGGTAAAAAAAGAAGGTTCAAGTATTTTTAATTCTCCAAAAAAGGAATACTTTAAAAAAACCATTGAAACATTAATGGTAATCAGACTGGATAATTCAGCATATCTTGAGCAAGAATTCAGAACTAACAATGAGATTCAAAAAGTTTCTGAACTTTTAAAGAAATCAAGTAATAATTACGGAAGCATTATTACAATTTTAGAAAAAGAAAAAAACAATAAGAATGATGTAATTTCAATTTTCAGACTATTAGAATTATCAGCTGAATTAGAAGAAGAAGCTGGAAAAATTTTCATACTAGCAAGTAATTTAGGGATTGAATAATAATGAATGAATACTGAGAACAACAGCGCATAACAAGGGGTGTAGCCAATGTGGGTTGAC
>CAZDXY010000149.1:0-6819 GCA_964509385.1 uncultured Rikenellaceae bacterium | reverse complement strand
TTTAAACCAACAGATGTTCTTACCGAATCGGTTGCTGCGTTTAACGATGAGGATTTTTGGGGAGAACACAACTATATTAAACCTGAAGAATCGATTGAAGAAGCCATTAGAAAGTATGGAAAGAGGCTAAAAAGGCTCCAGGAATAATACGAACATAGCTCCAGCCTAATCTTCCTGCTCCACTCAAAAAGGTGGAGCAGGAATTAGGCTTATAAAAATTGGGTTTTACTCTTTTTATATACCTTTGAGCTATAAATAATCATTACATGGCTATTTTTTCCATATCATCACATAAAAGGATTCAGCAGGGCAACATTAAAGAGTTTGAAAGGGTTTTCAGAAATTACTATTCATCGCTCTGTAACTTTGCTTACCAATTTATAAGGGATATGGATTCGGCAGAAGAGATTGTTCAAGACTTGTTCTATAACTATTGGAAAAAAAGGGATAAGATTCAAATTACTACTTCTTTGAAAGCTTACCTATATCAGGCAACAAAAAACAAATGCTTAAAGCATATTGAGCACAATAGGGTAAAAGATAGATATTCAAAGGAGATGGTAATTCAAAGGAACGATATGGAATTTGAAGCCTCCGTGGAACTTGAAACGGCTGAACTTAACCATATTATTGAAAGCACACTTAATCAACTTCCCGAACGATGTAAACAGATTTTTATGCTCAGTCGTTTTGAAGGACTTAAATATCAGGAAATTGCTGAAAAACTTTCAATATCAATTAAAACCGTAGAGGCAAACATGGGCAAAGCCCTTAAACTTTTTCGTGACAAGTTAAAATTATACGATCAACTTGCAAGTTAAAGAACTGACAATCATGAAACTAAATATTAACATACCTAATCACAACAGAATCATAGCGAAATACCTTGCAGGAGAAATGAGTGCAGCAGAGAAAGATGAATTTGAAAAATTGGTT
Organism: uncultured Rikenellaceae bacterium; assembly: GCA_964509385.1. Taxonomy (GTDB): domain Bacteria; phylum Bacteroidota; class Bacteroidia; order Bacteroidales; family Tenuifilaceae; genus MWFE01. The sequence goes on along the minus strand of CAZDXY010000149.1, from coordinate 5,883 downwards.
AGCATTCATCCCGAAAACGAATTATTGATTAACAAAATGACAAATTACTGGAATCGAATGAAAATGCCTATCAAATCAAAAGAAGTTGATACTGACCAAGCATGGAATAATCTTTACAGAAAGATAAAAGAGGAAACCGAAGTTGTTGAGAAAGCAAATGTATTCATACTAAGTACCAACTGGTATTCATGGGCTGCTGCTATTCTTATGCTTTTTGCAGTTAGTTCAGTCCTGTTTTTTACAAATATTTTAACCAGAGACAAAACAATCCTTGTTCAAACAACTGATGATCCATCGGTTCTGGTTCATACCCTGTCCGATGGAAGCGTGATTTATCTGGCAAATAATACTACCATCTCCTATTCAAAGAATTTTGGAAAGAAAGAACGTAATCTAACACTAAACGGCGAAGCTTTTTTTGATATAATGCCTAATCAAAAATTTCCTTTCATTATCGAAACCAACAATGCATTTGTTAAGGTTCTAGGAACTTCATTTACCCTAAAATCAAATAACCAAAACACATTTGAACTTACGGTTGAGTCTGGAATTGTTAGCATTTCTCCTAGTACTAAAGAAGAAGAAATGCTGATTGCCAACGCAGGCGATAGGGTTACAATGATTAATAATAGTCTTACCAAAACAACCATTTCTGAAAGATCTTATCAAGATTGGAAAAATAGACGATTGCAATTTAAAGACGAAACCATTTCCAGCATAATTCAGGTTATTAACAAGAACTATAGAACCAACATACTGCTTAATCCATCGATCCCAGGAAACTCGAGAATAACGGTTACGTTTCATAATAACGACATAAACTCCATCGTTGAAATAATATGTGCCACTTTAAATTTGGAACCTAAGTACATCGATAACACTATAATACTCTCGGCACCCACTGATGTTGAATGACAAATCAGATAATAACTTTTATTTTATTATACGCATATGTCTATATGGTATTGGAATCCTCTTAGGTTTTCTTCTATTTTTTACTTCAAACGCTAAAGCACAGGAAACTGAAGAAATTTTTCGTAAACGGATATCACTTCCCTCGCAAAAGACCTCAATATACAATGCTCTAAATCAATTATCCGATAGCACAGGTTATCTATTTGCATACAGCAGCAATGATGTGTTAAGTGATAGAACTATTCGTCCTAACATAAAAAATATCCCCCTTCGTGAAGCTCTTTTTCAGATTCTGGGAGATACTTTGTTCAAGTTCAGAATTATTGAAAAACATATCTTAATTTACAAAGAGACAACGCAAAAAACCATTTCTGCTGATGAAAATATTGAAGAATCAAAAAGTCGATTAGCCATAAAAGGAAGGATACTCGACTCAAAAACAAGACAACCCATTATATATGCAACTGTTGGCTTACCTTTATTTGGAATTGGTACAATAACAAACCAAGATGGAACTTTTTATCTAAAAATACCCTCAGAACTGTTGAACAATCACATCATTATATCTCATATTGGCTATGAATCAAAAGAAATGTCAGTAGCCATTTTGAGTCAACAAACAGTAGATATATTTCTCGAAACCAATTACATATCAATTCAGGAAGTTTTTATTCGCAACATTGAGCCACAATTTCTTGTAAAAGAGGCTGTTTTGAGAATACCCACAAATTTCAACGCCAATCCTGCTTACCTTACTGCTTTTTACAGGGAGGGTGTGGTTAAGGATAATAAATATCAGAATTACTCCGAAGCCATTTTTAGCATTTATAAAACCTCCTATTCCAATAATTATGAAACCGATCAGGTTAAGCTCTTAAAATCGAGAAAAATTCACAACATTGAACAAACCGATACAATTAGCATTAAACTAAGAGGGGGTGTGAACAGTGCCCTTTTGCTCGATATTTCTAAGAATCTGCCCGATTTTTTTGATATTGAAACCATAAATTACTTTAATTTCTCCAGAAAGGATATTGTAACTATTGGCAATAGAACTGCTTACGAAATAGCCTTCGAGCAAAAACCACATATCGCTGAGGCATTACTGAAAGGTGTTGTATATATTGACATGGAAAATCTTGCCATTCTGGGAGCTGATTTCGAGATTAATCCAAAATTCATATCCTCTGTTGCTGATATGTTTCTTTTAAAAAGAAATCGAAAATTCATCATCAAACCCGAAAGGGTTTATTATTCAGTCCGTTACTCAAAAGTCAATGAATCATATAACCTTAGCCATGTAAGGGGTGACTTACACTTTAAATATCGAAAACGAAAATCCATTTTTTACAGTCCATTTCACACTTTTATCGAACTTGTTGTTACTCAAATAGAAACTCAAAATGTGAAGCGGTTCGACAGGCACGAAATTGAAAAAACAACTACTGTATTTACTGACAACAACTACGAGTTTGATGAGCAATTTTGGGGTGATTTTAACATAATTACACCTGAACAGAGTATTTTCGATGCACTGAACCAAATCAATTCAAAAATTGAACAGATATCGATAAAAAAAGAAAATAATAACCCTAACCAGTAAACCTTTCCCTTATTTTAACGTCAAAAAACATTATTGATATCAAACGAATTTTAATAGTTCTCGGACTATTTAATACTGTTGCGATATCATATGCAGACTGTTAATGATTAAAATTATTTCAAATTTTGTTGTATTCTACTTTTCTTGTTGTGCCTAAGATATTCATGAAGAACAATACCTTTAATCTGAGAAAAAGCTATTTAAGATCATTTCATACAGCATTATTGATCTTTCTGTTTTTATCAATTTCTTTCTTACGATTATATGGAACTTCCTTCAAAACTTCAAACCCAGTAATATTAGATCCTACTTTAATAAATGGGAAGCAGTATGTTTTTAATGTTTTTCAAGTAGAAGGGCATCAATTTCTTGGGAATGAAAATTTTATCAAAGGGACTCTCACCTTAAAAGGAGAAACTTATCATAACCTAGATCTTAGATACGATATATATAATCAAGAACTTACACTTAGGTTTACCAACCAATTCGAATCGCAAAAAATTATTATTGTTTCCAATGCTTGGTTAACTGGTTTTACCATGGGAGATAAGAAATTTGAACTTATTGATGATGAAAATGGTACTAAAAGAATTTATCAAACATTGGGAACAGGAAACGTAAGAGTTATTTACAGCTGGAAAAAAGATTTAAGACTCAATACTTCCAATGGTCTGTACAGTTTCACCCGGCCATTTAGAGGTTCGTACATTTTAATCGACGATATCAAACATCAATACCTTACTAATAGGGGTTTTGCAAAGGTTTTTGGAGAAAATATTTCGCCCATGGTAAAAAAATACTTACGACAAAACCGTATAAAAGTAGCAAAGGCTGATGATTTAGTTATTGAAGAGTTGATTAACTACTGTAATTCAATTCAAGCAAAATGAAACAGATTTTCATCCTTCTTTTTTTTCTATTCTCTTTATTCCAAACCTTTGCTCAAAAAGATGTTCAACATATTTCAAAAAGTTACAACAATGTTCCCTTTGAGATTTTTGTAAAGGACATTTATTCCCAAACCGGCATTAGAATTTACTACAAAGTTGAATGGGTAGAAGATATTACCATTACTTCATCTGTCGATAGCATCGATATCTACTCTTTTATTGTTCAAGTATTAGATAAACATAACCTTTATGTCTCCTGGTGGTATGATAATCTTATTATAACTAACCAAAAATTTGATTTTACTCAAATTCCTTATTTCACCCAATTTGATGAAAGCAAAGATAAAGACAAAGATTCTGAAGCATTAATAACTGAGACAGAAAAAAGATATCTTGCAGGGAGGCGTCCTGATGTGATTGAAACCATAACCATTGGATATTTAAGCACATCGCGAAAAAGTGCAAAAGCGAGGGTCAGGGGTCGGATTAGAGATGATGACAGCGGTGAACCTCTTATCGGAGCAACCATGTTTATTGAGGAGGTAAGGCTGGGGGTTGCATCGGACCAAAATGGCTATTTTACATTTGCCATCGAACCAGGCACTTACAATGCAAAGTTCGATTGTATTGGTCAAAAAAGCACGATTTATCAATTAAATATACTTTCTGACGGAGAATTTTCTGTAAATATTGAAAAATCTATTCTTCAAATCGATGAGGTGGTTATTTATGGCGACAAGTCCATAAGCATAATCACCCGCGATGCTGGTCTCGAAAAAATTCCAATTGTAACCCTTAAAGAACTACCCATGATGATGGGAGAGAGGGATATCATAAGAGTCTCAGAACATCTTCCCGGTATTGTAAGCGTTGGCGAAGGATCCTCTGGAATCAACGTAAGAGGTGGAAATTATGATCAGAATGGATTCTATATCAATAAAGTACCCATATATAACACTTCCCATGTCTTCGGATTTTTCCCTGCATTTAACCCCGATATTGTAAAAGATTTCTCGATTTACAAGGGTCATATTCCGGCGGAATTTGGAGGGAGGCTATCCTCAATATTCAACGTTATTACAAAGCAAGGCAATAGTAAGCGCTTCAATGTAAGGGGTGGTGTAAATCCGGTTACATCGAATATAACCCTAGAGGGTCCAATTATTAAGGATATGGGTTCTGCATTATTGAGCCTAAGATCATCTTACTCTGACTGGATTCTTTCCCGAATTAATGAGCCTGATATTAGAAATAGTAAAGCTAAATTCAGCGACATTGCATTCACAACAACCATAGATCCAAGCAGTAGAAGTCAATTTAATCTATTCACATACTACAGCACCGATCAATTTAAACTATCAAACATCAACCGCTATGACTACTCAAACTTAGGGGCATCTGCCGATTGGCGCTTCTCATACACACCTTTCACAAGATCCGAAGTTTCGGTCATTGCATCGCAATACTCTTTCAATACCATAGATGAGAATATCCCATTCCTTGCCTATAAACACAACTATAAGATTTCGCATTATGAGTTTAGGAGCAGTTTGTCTCATCTTTTTAATGATAAAAACAAAATCGAAGGTGGCATATCGTTAATAGGTTACCACCTGGATAAAGGCCAGGTAACCCCCTACACCGAGGAATCATTTAAGGTACCTGTGGACTTAGGGATGGAAAAGGGATTTGAGGGCTCTTTCTTCTTTTCCGACTCGTATAACCCAATCCATTGGTTAAACCTATACTTAGGGTTTAGGTATTCTGCTTTTGCTCCTCTTGGCGAAAGCGCTGTTTATAAATACTTTCCAAATCAACCTCGAGATTTTAGGTACATAATGGATACGATCTACTACAAAAATCTTCAGCCCGAAAAGTGGTATCATGGACCCGAATTCAGAATATCAGCTAATATTAGAACCGATTCCAGGGGCTCGATTAAACTGGCTTTCAATCAAACCCGTCAAAATCTATTTATGCTCAATAATACTTTCAGCATATCACCCAACACCCAATGGAAAATTGCCGATAGCCATTTAAAACCAGCCATTGGCAAACAAATCTCACTGGGTGTGTTTCGAGATATTCCAAAACATTCGCTCGAGGCTTCTGCCGAAGTATTTGTGAAGCAAACTGATAATTTTTCTGAATTTAAGGATGGGGCAAGTTTTATTGAGACACCCTACATTGAAACTATGGTTATTCAGGGGAATCAGGAGGCATATGGACTTGAACTAATGCTTCGAAAAACGTCTGGAAGGTTCAATGGGTGGATTGCATATACCTACTCAAGATCTATTGTTGAGATTGATGGAGAAGAACTATGGATGAAGATAAATGATGGTGAACCATACCCTTCGAACTATGACATTCCTCATGTACTAAATTTTGTGGCAAATTACCGATTCTCAAGAAGGGCTAACTTCTCAACTACTGCAACCTATCAACAAGGAAGACCAATTACCTATCCCATGT
>CAZDXY010000148.1:0-6944 GCA_964509385.1 uncultured Rikenellaceae bacterium | reverse complement strand
GAGAAGAACAGCATGGGGTTTGGATGCGTGGGGGTGGTTAAAACCTGACAGGTTTTGGAAACCTGTCAGGTTTGGAAGACTGGAATCCACAATGGTCTGATTAAATAACACATTTTAAGTATATTACACATTTCAACTCCAAATGAGGATTCCAGAGTCTATTTCAATGCAAATATAACTCTAATATTCAGATTAATACAACGTTTATATTTTGTTAAAAAAAATATTTGATGTGTAAGTATATTACACTGCAATAGTTTATATTTGCATTATAATTAAGAAGCTAGAATTATGGAAAAAGCTATAATCTATCAAAATTTGGATTTTCATCTGATGACAATGGATGAAGTTAAAGAGTATGCAAGGGTAAACGTGAGTTATTTTAAAGAAAAAGGGTTTAGCAGTAAGGATATTATTACAATAGTAGTAGAGAACCCTTACACCCCCAATTATTTTATTAGCAGTACATATTTTAGGGAGTTTAAACTATATGTAGTTAATTTATTGGAGGAGTATAATGATAATTATGAAACTACAAGAACTGGCTAGAGAAACTGTAATTATTATCTCCATTGTTCAACGACTAAAACCTAATTCAATATGCTTGACACCGTAATAAAAATTGGTAAACTATACCGCCAAGCGCCCAATGCACACATATATCACGAGCAGGTTAATTCTGTTATAAAGGATGTGGAGGCTCTTAGGAAAAATAAGGATGAGGATGAGAATCCAATAGATACAATATTCTACGAAGTTCCTGTGATAGACAAGGGTGATTCTTTCTTATTTGACCTTGATAATTTGAGAGTTATTGAGGATGAAGACAAGATGAAAAGCCTTTACTACCTAAATTTCAAAACCTCTAAAAAGGATGCAGAAAAGCGTTACCTTCTTGGAGATATTTGTTATAGTCACTTCATTGATAGGAAGGGAAATTTACAAGAGTTTGGAAACTACCGCTTGTTTGGGAAATGGGAACAACGTTCGTCTTTTGAGGGAGCCGAAGAGATAGCAAAAACAATGGATAACCTGTTTATCCATAAGTTTAGGGATGAATACAGAAAGAAGAAGTCGGAAATTGAAGACCTTATAAAGTCGAAGCCATCTGTTGTACTTCATTTTAGTTTTGGAGGTCTCAGCTGGTTTGAGGTTGATGGGTTGCTAACTGCTATTGATGAAATTATTACTCAAAATCTGGTTGTAAAAGACCCAGAAACAGGGCGTTTGGTTCTAGACAAGTACTTGTATAAAACGCTAGGTGGAATTACACCTGGATTTGATGAAAGATATAAATACAGAAATAAGGTTTTCACCAGCGATGACATTATTAGCATTATGTATGCCACTGAAGCATACCAACAGCCCAAAGTAAGAATTAATAATATTGGTATAATACTTCTTCCGCATTCCGACCAGTTGACTTCACAGGATATTGTAACTTTTTTTGAAAAGAAGAAGGTGTCAGTTGACGAAGCTAAACATGAAGAGGAAAGCCTTGTGACAGAAGTTGGAATTGATGTGGATGACCTTTTTAACGAGGCTATTAATAATCCCTTTAACGAAAGGGTTAAGTTTGACATTATCTTTTCTAGTATCCCCAATTCCCCTGCGGGTGTCTATTGCGATTTAATAGAAGTTTCTAATGTTGAAAAAAGCCTACTAGTTCGTATTCACAATCGAATTGATGAGATAAAAAGAAAAATCATTGCACAGGTAAAAACTGAATTGCCAACCCTAAAGAATCCATATACCCTTTCTATCCGCACAAGTTTTCTGAAAATTCTTGGCGATGTAACTAAGGATAAAAAGAAGTTTCAGTTTCATCTACTTAAAGTGATACCCCAAATTTATACCGACACCTATTACAACGATCCCCTACTCTTACCAGCCTTTATCGATAAGGTTGAGTATAATATACGTGAGGGGAATCAGTCTTTCACAACCCTTAAATACGACTTTTACTTTTTAATGAGCATTCAGAAAAAAAACAATCTTATGGAAATAACCCAAACAAAAAGTTATGCACTAGGGCGTAACCTAGGCATAATGGCCAGGCAATTCGCTGCATGGAGGAACGATTGTCCAATAAAATCGTTCGAAAAATCTTACGTGGGAAATCTATCCCGCCGCATTAGTTCAATTGATGAACTGGTAAAGTTTTCAGGATTTATTAATGAGAAATTAGTCATTCACGAGAGGCTTTACCCAGATGTTAAAAATGCTTACCTAGAATTAGTAAGACTGGTTAAAGAGTTTAAAGGAGAAAAGTACAGCAAGCATAATTGCGCCCTTGGATTCTTTGAAACCTACTATGCCAGTGGCAAGAAAAGTGAGAATCAAGTTGAAAGTAGTTTAGACAAATAAACCCTTAAAAAATACTATTATGGTTAATACTGTTGACAAATCAGAAATTTTGTTCCTTTTTGAGAGCAAATACACTATTCCTAATGGCGACCCCTTCACAGGAGAGCAAAGGTACGATGAGGAAACTAAGCGCGTGCTAGTTTCTGATGTGAGAATAAAACGCTATGTGCGAGATTTCTTTATTGAGCAAAATCTTATTCTAAAGGAAAAGAAATATGAGGTCTATGTTTTTAACGACAAATCTCAGATAGGAGAAGGAAGTACTGAATCTGGTTCCTCAGCAAGGATGCAATCTCTATGGGCAGATTACTACGAAAAAAAACCTGGAAAAAAAGAGATTGGAGCAGAGGCATTAAATCTAATCAAAAGATGTATTGATGTTAGGTTGTTTGGGGGAATATCAACAGAAAAAGATGCCGCAGTAAACCTCACCGGTCCAGTTCAATTTGCTTTACTAAATCCTTCACTGAACAAAAGCGACCTTAGAATACATCAGAACACTTCGGTTTTCTCATCTAGTGCAGAGAAATCAAGGGGTGCAATTGGAACTACCACCGTGGTTCCCTACGCAATAAACCAAGTACACGGTTGGATTAATCCCTACTCGGCAATCCAAACAGACCTTAGCAATGATGACGTAAAGGAACTTTTTAGCGCCATGTGGAAAAGCGTTAATAATATTAATACTAGAAGCAAATCAAACCAAAGTTCTGTATTGCTAATCCAAATAGTTTACAATGAGCCAAACGATAAGCTATACGGAACAGATAAGTTAATAACGATTGAGTCGAGCAAAGAAGACGAGCAAATTCGTTCGATGGACGACTACACATTCAACTTTTCGAGGTTACAGGAAATTGCAGAGTCAAGTAAAATCAGGGAGATTAAATACTACACCGAAATTCCTGAAATAAAAGAGACCATTGGTAAATTCGGTTCAAAGTTTACAGAAATGAGCATATAATATGGATGCAGTAAAAATAAGGGTAAATGGCAATTGGGCGCAGTTCCGAAAGGCTGAAACCAATAACAATCCCCTTTCGCACGACTTTATGACCAAAACTGCTTTTGTTGGACTACTCGGAGCAGTCATAGGAATTAATCGTGAAGATATGAGGGCCCACTTCCCCTTGCTTTGCGATGGATTGCTCTTTGGGCTACAGGTTAATAACGCTGTGGTGAAACAATCTTGGGGCTTTACTTTACGGAGCGTTTCAAACAGTTGGGATAAGGCGCCTAAACAGATGGAGTTTATTAAAAATCCAGACTACACCATTATTTGTGGTTTGAAAGACAACGCCTGTGCTGAATTCTTTGAAAAATTCACATCGCATTGCCAGCAAGGTAAAGCCTGCTACTCACCAGTACTTGGTTTACATAACTGTCCTGCAGATATTTCGTTTATAGAAACTGGAACCCTAGCTGAAAAGGAGGGTGCTTTTGAAACACTTGGTTTTGTTACAGATAGCTATAAGCCGATGGTGGATGAACTTACAACTTTCAGAGTAGGATTTGATAAGATTCCAACGTATCAGAATAACGATTTTTGGAATATCCCAGAACGATACGTATCTGTTGTTTATCCGTCTAATCAGTCTAGAATTAAAGTGCAAGGGGCATACTATGAGTTTAACGACCAAACACAATGGTGCTTAATTTAGGGTTCAAATCTCATCCAGATAAAAAACTGGAGGAGCATATTAAAGGAGTGGTGGAGTTAACCCTGCACCGCTCCTCTAGTCCCATTGCGTATTGGGCGGCGCTTTTTCATGATATTGGTAAGATGAATCCTAACTTCCAAGCAAAGCTGAGGGGGGAAACCACTGTAGGATATAGCAATCACTCCTACCTATCCTTACTTGCCTTTACGAATTTTGCACTAGCTAATATTGATTTACTAAAAGAAAAGTGCAATATTGAAAGCAACGAGGATTTTGCTTTATTTGTGTTGTTGGTATCTGTTATAATTGGTAAACACCACGGGAATCTTCCTGATTTTGAGAAGTTTTCCCCAAGTTCAGAAGAACTTATAACAGCCTATGCATTCTTTCAAGAAAATGCAGATGTTTTACCTGTTCACGAATTCATTGATAAAAGACTTAGTTTACCTTGTGAAGGATTCTCTCTTACGCTGAATAAAAAAACCGACATAATCCTTACATTCACCGATAAGATTCACAAGAGTGCATGGAAGAAAAATTCCCTTAGGTTTTTTATGGACACTCAGCGTGCATTTGCTGCGTTAATTGAATCAGACAAAAGAGACGCGGGCAATAATGTTGATTTTTACTTTACAACATCAGTTGCGCAAAGCGTAAATGGCTTACGTAATTCTTTGTCTTCAAAATTTAAATCATTCGATGAGTCCTCTAGTATTTCGGTCCTAAACAAATTAAGAACAGCTATTAGGGTTGAAGCTGTACAGGGTGTAAGAAAAGCTATTCAAAGGGAGGAGCGCATTTTTACGCTTACAGCACCTACTGGATCGGGGAAGACTTTCTCATTACTAGCCGTAGCCGATGAGATTAGGAGAGAAAAGGGAGACTTAGGAATTATTTACGCCTTGCCTTTTCTTTCTATTACCGAGCAGGTTGAAGATATTGCCAAAACTTTACTTAATGATGTACTTTCAATTAGCTCAAAGGCAGAGAATGAGAGAATTGAGGACGCTCAAAAACTTTATGAAGTAGAGCAAACTCCCGAGAATTTATCTAAGATATTAAAAGAGGATTTTGTTCAGAACACTTTTGATCATCCCTTTATAATCACTACGTTTGTTCAACTATTTGAAACTCTTGTTAGCAACAGAAACTCTACTCTTCTAAAACTGCCAAATTTTGCTTATCGTATTATTCTTATCGATGAGGTGCAAGCATTGCCCCCTCGTTTATACATCTTCTTTACAGCTTGGCTCCAAGAGTTTTGTAGAAGGAATAATTCTTATGCAGTCCTCTCCACAGCAACTATGCCCAAAATGGAAATTCCTATAAAGACTAGCGCTAATGAGGAATTGCGAGCTGATTTGCTTTTTACAGATTACTCACCGCCTAAGGAGTTAATTGATGCAGCAAAATATTTCAGTGAGGATACTTTTAATCGATATAGAATAGATATGCTGAGTGATAAGTGTAAAGTTGATGATTTGGCGGAACATATCCTTAAACAAGAAAATTCCAGCCTAGTAATTCTGAACACAATCGCAGACACTAGGTCACTATATGATAAAATGGAATATAGGTGTGAGAATTTGTACCTTTTAAATACACATTTTATACCCGATGACAGGAGTAGGATAATTGATGAGATTAAAGCAAAATTGGCGGCCAACATTAAGGTTGTATTAATATCTACTCAGCTTATTGAGGCGGGTGTTGATATTGATTTTCCCATTGTTTACAGAGACTTATGTCCTTTACCAAGTTTAATCCAGAGTGCAGGTAGGTGCAACCGTAATAAAAAAATTGAACTTGGTCAAGTATTCTTTCTTCAACTTATAAATGATAAAGGAAGGTCTAGGGCATCGCTTATTTATCGTGATGAAGCAAAAGCCTTTCTCGATTTTTGTATTAAAGAACTAAAGAGCGGAATACATGAGAAGGAACTCTTCGGCGTGCAATCGAAATTCTTTGAGTATATAAAGGACAATCTAAGTATTGGCGACTTTAAAACGGGTTTTGAAACCCGAACGAATATGGTTGAATGCGTTAATAAGGCAAGATTTGAGACATTAGGTAAGTTTAGGCTAATTGACAAAGATGTGGGCGATCAAATTCAATTCTATATCTTAAAAGACGAAAACGACACAATATATAAAGATTTAGAATTGCTGATAGCAAAACTTTCTGCATCAAAAACATTTACTGAAAGGCAAGAGTTTAGAATCAAGTTAAGTTCTTTTCAAAAGAGACTTAATGGCAGGATTCTTAATGTAAGGCAGAATAAATATAATAAATCACAGTATCCTCAAGTTTACGTTTCTGAAATTATAGGAATTAAGTATATTAGTCATACTAATTATTCTTCCAAAACTGGCCTTATCGTCAGTAATGTGGAAAATTGTTTTTTATAATGGATGTTACAGGTACATTAATAGCCTATTATTTTTACTGTCATAGAAGGATGTGGCTGCATGCCAACGGCATTCGGTTTGAGGATACATCCGAGGATGTTGAAATGGGGGTATTAGTTGAAGAAACAAGCTATAATCATCGCTCAAGTAAATATGAGCAGATTTCATTTGGTCCAATAAAGATTGATTTCTACGATGCTAAAAATAAGGTGATTCACGAGACTAAAAAATCAGGCAAGTTCCATGAAACACATATTTGGCAGCTCAAATATTACATTTATATTCTTGAATTATCAGGAGTTAACAACGTAAGGGGCATTCTTGAGTATCCGCAGGAAAGGAAAACAGAAAAAGTTGAGCTCAACAAAGATGATAGAGAACGATTGAGAGAAATTATTGATTCAATTAACAACCTATTATCATTAGATGCTTGTCCGCCGAGAATAAATAGCCCGAAATGCAAGAACTGCTCCTACTTCGATTTCTGCTGGAGCGGAGAGGAGTAATT
>CAZDXY010000147.1:4226-6974 GCA_964509385.1 uncultured Rikenellaceae bacterium | reverse complement strand
ACTTGCATGGGGTGCAAGGGGTCGGATGTTCGAGTCATCTCACCCCGACTAATTAAAAATCAAAGGCTTGCAGAGATGCAAGCCTTTTTTAGTTTAAGATAATTTAATTATTTCAAATTGAATCAATTGTACTACACCACAATCCCCAACACGGTAACATCATCTACCTGCTCGAAAACCTGATTATTTGGATTTACCCACTCATCAAAAGCTCTTTCCAGCTCTTTGCCCTGTTCCTTTATGCGTAGTAACGATGTTTTAAGGATAAGCTGTTTAAATCCACCCTGAAACCCGAATTTCTTACCCAAAGGTCCACCAAACTGGTCGGCATACCCATCGGAAAAGAGAAAAACTCTATCGCCATCATACAGCTGAATATCATGTTCAGTATATTCGTCCATATTCATATGAACTGCCACAGGCATGGCATTAGGCCTAATTTCTTCTATGCCTGATTTTGCATCATCTATCTCATCCAATGAATTTGCCCGAACAATCCACAAAGGACTATTGGCTCCTGCCCAAAGACACTTCTTTGTTTTGGTGTTAATTGATGTTACACTCATGTCCATCCCATCCCTCTGCGATCCCTTGGAATCGGTTTGCTTTAGCGCGCTAATTATGTACGAACGTAATGTACTAAGTATTAATTTAGGATTTATAACATCACCTTTAAGAACTATCTCGTTAAGAAAGGATATTCCCAACATGCTCATGAATGCTCCCGGCACGCCATGCCCGGTGCAATCGGCAACAGTAACAATAAGCCAATCCTTTATTCTTGTCGCCCAGTAAAAGTCGCCCGAAACAATATCCTTGGGGCGAAACATAATGAAATACGATTGGATACCCCGTGAACGACTTACAAAGTTGATATCGAGATCAGGTAGAACTGCCGACTGAATAAACTGAGCGTAATGTATTGAATCGTCAATTTTTCGTTTTTGCTTTTCGAGAATGCTTTTTTGCTCAATGGCAACCTGATACAAATTTTCTATCTCCTGTTTTGAGATATGCAATTTATCACGCTGTGTTTCAATCTCTTCAAGTTGGGTTAAAATCTCCTCTTTTTGCTGATTTATTTCCTGTTTTTGGTTCTCCAGCAATGAATTTGCTTCACGTTTTTGCTTCAATAATCGAATGAATACGAAAAGAAATATTACAACCACTATAAGGCTTAGCACCACAACAACTATAATTACTCGCTGAGCCTGAATGGTTTTGCTGTTTAGTTCTCTCTCCTTCTCCATGCTTTCAATTTGAAACTGCTTCTTCTCAACCTCATAACGAGTGGTCATCTCGGCCAACGCTTTTGTCTTTTCAGTAGAGAAGAGTTGATCCTGAAGCTGGATAAAAATATTTGCATATTTTAAAGCATCATCAATTTGTCCTAGTCCCGAATACGCATTCATAAGGTGACCTGCTGCTTCTTTTTTCCAGGGAAGAGAATTTATTTTCTCAGCAATGTTATATGCCTTTTCGCCATTAAAAAGGGCACTGTTATAATGAAACTGCTTGAAGTCTTCCGATTTAGCCGTTTCGGCTAAAAGTAAATGGAGGTACGAGATATTACCATACACCATGGTTAATCCATTCTGATTACCAATCTCTTGATTAATCGTAAGAGATTTTTTAAAATACTCTATCCCCTTTTGAAAGTCTTCTTGCGAGCAATAAATAATGGCAATATTATTATAGCTCTGTGAAATTCCTGGTTTATCGTTTAATTCCTCTTTAATTTTCAAGGACTTAAGGTAATAGTCAAGTGCAATATCTAATGAATCGAGATGCCAATAAACAATTCCCATATTGTTATAGCAATAGGAAAGCCCTTTTTTCGTATTTTCAGAGGTTTTCTGGTCGGCATATTGCAGTTGCTCTTGGAAGATATTAGCCGATTTGCTATGATAATCAATGGCTTTGTCTAGATATCCCTGCTCCTTAAGTACAGTTCCCATGTTGTTATAGCAATCGGCAATGCCAATTCTATCATCTCTTTCCTCAAATATTTCCAGTGCTTTAATGTAATAATCTATAGCCTTTTCAAATTGCCCGATATTCACATATGCATTGCCAATGCTAACAAAAGTTCGAGATCTTCCATCAACATTATCATTTTCAGCATCAATCTTATCCGACTTAAAAAAGAATTCTAATGCCTTAATATATTGAGATTTTTCAGCCAGATTTATGCCCATATCTCTCAATGCATTAGATTTTTGTAGGTTATACGGTTGCAAGTTGATCCCTTTTTGAGTCGCAAATTCTAATGCTCTATCATAGTAGTAAAGGGCGGTGTCGGGGTTATTGTACTTAAATATATGTCCTATTTTGAAGTAAACATTAATTTTTGCTGTATCGTTCTTTTGAACCACAAGTTGATTCTTGAGCGAATCAAGCACAGCAGTTTGAGCTTTTAAATTATTACTAAAAGCAAATAAAAGCAGTATTGGCAGCAATAATGTTTTTAAATTCATTTTTTTTAAATGGTAAAAATTTCTCTGACAGAAAATCAAAAAAAATAAATGAAGAAACCATAATTTTTACAAATATAAAATTTTATGCTTTCAAATCAGAAACTGTTTAAGTTTTGTCACCAAAGATTTCTCACCCCAAGAAACGGGGTTCGAAATGACATTTTCGGGAATAAATTAATGTGGTTGGGGGGGGAATGTTAAAATTTTTTTTTTTTTTTTTTTAAAAAATAAAAATTTAGGACAAACACCCCCAAAAATTATAATTAAAAAA
>CAZDXY010000147.1:0-4216 GCA_964509385.1 uncultured Rikenellaceae bacterium | reverse complement strand
CGTTAATAAATTATTGTGGTGGGGCGTAAATGTTAATTTTTGTTATTTTTTTTTAACAAAATTTTACATTTTCCGCCCAACCACCCAATTCTTTAATATTACCATTGTCATTTCGAACGACTGCCTGAATGAATCCCGCCAGAATGACTTTGTCGGGCAGGTAGTCAGGCAGGAAGTGAGAAATCTTTTTTGTGACTTAACTATACTTGACATAACTATTAAAAAAAATATGATTGTCCATTAATATACCTAAAATAGTAAAAACTTTCTTACGTCATTGCGAATGCATCTTGCAAAGCAATCTATTGATTATCTAATACTTAAAAACACAAAGCGTATTGTTTCCTTCGCCAAATGGCAGATTCGCATTGACGTCATGTTGATTTGATATTATTATTGAAAATCATAAAAACGAATATAATTGATTTCATGTAAACCAAAACACAAAAATTTTTGTTAACTATGCAAGTATCATTTAAATAACAATTGTTAAAACCGCTAAAATTAAATAAGATGAAACGTATTCTTTTCTTCCTTCTAATCGTTCCTTACTTTGCCCTCTCGCAACAAAGCGAAACCAAAACACCAATGCCAACCACTGAGTTGGCTCCGGGAGTCTATCGTATTTTTGTCAATAACGCTGTGGCAGTTGTTGCTTCAGTGGGTGAGAATGGGGTTCTGCTAATTGATGCCGGCTATGAACGAACTGCCAACGATCTGTACAATCAGGTTAAAACGTTATCAGATGAACCGCTCAGGTATATTGTCAACACTCATATACATGGTGATCATACCGGTGGAAATCTTGTGCTTGGCATTAATGCTGATATAATTGCCCACAAAAACGTTAAGGAGTATTTGAGCAACGAGCAGGGTCAAGGGGAACGAAAAACGGCAGCATTTCCAGAGTATGCAAGGCCAAACATAACTTTTAATGATAGGTTAAATTTAGATTTCAATGGCGAAACTCTTGAGATGATCCATCTTCCAGGAGGTCACACAAATAGCGATATAGTTATTTTCTTTCCAAAATCGAATGTGCTTGTGGTCGGCGATTTGCTTTTTGCCAATTTCTTCCCTTACGTTGATGTTGGCAACGGAGGAAATCCTTTTAAATACCTTGAGAATGTTCAATGGTTAACAGAAAATTTTCCTTCCGATGTTACAGTGGTTGGAGGACATGGTCCGATATACACCATTGATGAGTACAAAAAATATCACAGTACACTCATTGAGACCATTGAATTTATGCGAAAGCATAAGAAAAATGGCATGACACAAGATCAAATGAAAGAGCAAAGGGTATTGAAAGAATGGGAAACATGGGGTAGCTGGTTTATAACAGAAGATCGTTGGATCGATACATTATTCCCATTCCTATAATTGATGATGTTTTCACCTCGGCCGACTATTCAATATCAGTCGGCTTTTTTATTGCCATTTTCAAATTTTTTTGTATCTTCGGATTTGAAAATACAGAATATGAACATCTTACTAAACCACCCATGCCATGTTCAGAATCAAACCATCCATCCTTATCCTTTCAATCTTTAGCCTTTTTGTCATCTCTGGGTTTTACACCTGTGGTCGATTGGCTAAAACTGAGAAAAAAATTTTTGATGAGCTAAAGAAGCAAGGGCTTATTGCAGAAGTGATAAGCGCTGAATTATTTTATAAGGGTATAGCACCCAAAAACTTTGAAAGCATTGCAGGTGCTCCTTACAAACCATCTTATAACGAGGAGCCGGAAATCCCTGCACAATGCTGGATCGAAACCAGCTATGGTACCCAAAACGCTTGTAAATACTGCCACACCGATTATCTGGCCAGCATAAAACACGGAAATTCTTTTCCCATTGCTGAGGATCAGATATTCTACAGCTTCCCTAGTCCTAATCTCAATAGAATATTATGGCAAAACATAATTTATCCTCAGAATATAGAAGATCGACTTAACACTGAAGGAATTGACATACCCAATATTGAAGATGTTGATTACGTTCGCTACGATAACTGGTTACCGATATTTGAAAAAGCAAGGGGAGATGGTAGTACAAATTGGCTAAATCATAATAAACCCAACGACAATTACGCCCTTTTTCCGGCTTTAAATCCAAAGCATCTATTTCCATTCAATCCTTCTGATCCCACTAATGGCAACACTCACGGATATGTTGATAATGAGGGCTTTGTAAGAAGTGAAACAGAAGAGTACACAGGATGGCGAGCCATAAACTTCTTTCCCTATGCCATATTTACTCCGCTTACCGGCAGCGTAAGCGGTATTTACATTCGCCTCCCAAAAAAATATATGAGCCTAAATGGCACCTTTAATCTTGATATTTACAAACAGAACTTGGAACTTCTAGAAAAAAACATTAAGAATCAATATTTTATAGATACTCACTATGCAGGTGATGCGAACCATATCGACATTATAAAAGGGTTTTACCCGGTAGGAACCGAGTTTGCCCATCCCCTTCATTACGTAGATCTGAACGCTGATGGAGAATATGGCAATACTCTCGATGGCGTAATTTCCACTGGCAATGCCAACTATGAGTTTCCCGGTACCCGCTCCAAAAGGGTTAAGGAGATTAGATACATGTACAAATGGAAAGAAGTTGATCTCGATGATATTTCTCTTGAAGATGAAAATGAAGAACAGGAGGAGAATGACTTTCAAACCTACATTGGTCGCGAAGGACAGGGTTGGGTTGACAATGGTGCTGGTTGGATTCTGGCTGCATTCATCGAAGATAGACACGGAGAACTAAGGCCCCAGACCACAGAAGAACTTGCTCAATGCCTTGGATGTCACTCCAAGGTTGGCAACACTATTGATGCTGTATGGTCGTTTCAGCGAAAATTGCCGGGTTTAGAGGGATGGGCAGAAATGAACTACGGAAAATACAACTCGAAAGAGCCATTGAAAACAAAGTTACAGGACTATCTCAATGTTTCAGCAAACATGGGTGAATTGGGATACTTCTACTACTCAGTTGTTGGAGCCGATCTGTACGGTGTAATGCCTGCTGAAATTAGAGATGAGCTAACTTTATACTCAAAGACGATCAACCTTAGCCGAGAACTGGACATTTCATATAGCATTGGTGAGATTCTTAACGATGAGATATTGAAGAGAATGGATAAAGCTGAGCGAAAGCCAAGACTTTTGGCACGCCAAAAGTTGATGCGGCATTACAGCCTGAACAGAAAATATTTAGCTTACAGCAAAACAGATGATAAATTCTACATTAAGGGTAATATCTTCTACCCTACCCCAGAAACCATGAAGGCAAATATCCAGGGTTATCGTAAAATAGTTCTAGATCAAAGTTTCAACCTGGGTAAAGATGTTTTCGGCTCTGAAGCAGACCACGTTCCCTTCACCTTCCGTTCCGATGGAACGGTTTGGGACGAAAAGGGAAATATTATCCCCACTGGAGATGTTATTTATAGCCGACCATACAATGAGGATGGTGTGGGAATTACCCCAACAGGCATTGTACTCACTAATGAAAATGGCGATGTAATGGATAAGGAGGGTAATGCTATTGATCCTCTTGAAGAACCCGAAAAAGTCGTTGGTCATTTTTCAACCGGGGGTACCTTTGATATCTTTTATAATCCAATACTAAATGAAAAACCCATTGAAAATAATGTGATGAAGCCTTAGAAAATATATTCTTTGCTCCCTTTTTTAGGAACTAAATGCATCAAAAAAGCCTGTCTTCATTGACAGGCCTTTGCTATAAAATATTGGACAGGAATTAAATCTTTGAAAGTTCTATTACCATTTTTACAGTAAGTATAATTGTTTGACCTTCCCAGTCGTCTTCCATAGTAAATTCCCCTTCTGCAACAACCCTTTTTGCCTCCTTGGTTTTCAATACCAATAGCAATGAAGGAATTTGATCTTCATCCGGATCATTCCATGTAATTGTTAAATTATCTCCTGACAATGACCATGTAAAAGTTTCGCCATCATCTGTAACTCCTGTCTTATCGCTATTGAATTGAATCCAACCATCATTAGTATCAATATCAGGATCACCAAATTGATTCCCATTGATGAACACAGTTGTTGTAACTTTATCAACATTCCACTTACCAACAATGGTAAATTCATCTTCCTTTTTACAGGATGCGAACATCATGGCAAAAATGCCTACAAATGCAAAAAACTTTAGTACTTTCATGTCATAAGGTTTAA
>CAZDXY010000146.1:0-6999 GCA_964509385.1 uncultured Rikenellaceae bacterium | reverse complement strand
CCTATGCTTTCAAAGAAAAATCAAACTTTTCTTACATCGAACTCACGTTAATATAGCTAATAGCCATTTGTCTTTTTTCTCCGATTTCTTCACTAATTTGTAACGTTTTTAAGTAGTAATCAATTGCTTTATCCAGGTTGCCTTGATTCTTATGAAGTAAGCCAATGTTTAAGTAAGTTTGGGACATTAAAATTTTTTCCCCCAATTCTTCCTGTACTTTTAAAGCTTTAAGAAAGTGTTCAATAGCCAAGTCGAAGTTACCTTGATCAAGGTATACGATACCAATATTGTTGTAACAGGCAGAAATTGCATGTTTTTCACCTAATTCATTAAAATAAAATATTGCATTTAAAAAACAATCAATAGCCTTGTTATATTTGCCAATGTCTTTATAACAAATTCCTAAACTATTGTAACATCTGGAGATTTCTCTTTTATCCAAAATCTTATTGCTTATATTTAATGATTTATTAAAATAATCAATAGCATTTTCATGGTCCCCTCTTGTACTATAAATAATTCCAATATATCGTAGCGATATGGATTGCTTTTTCTTTAGTTTTTTTGTTTCTGCTAATTGCAAGCACTTTTTGTAATACCATATAGCAGAATCAGGATTATGGTATTCATAGAAATCACCTATTTCCAGATAAATATTGCATCTAGAGGTATCGTTATAGGTTTTATTGAATTCATTCCACAAACTGTCGAGTTTGGGACTTTGTGAGAAAGAAACTAAGTTATTTGTAAGTGCCCCAATTATTAAAATGGAGTAAGTAATAATCTTTTTCATGTTTTAAAATCGTTTGGTTTAAGAAAACGATGAAAACACTTTAATAAGAACAACAAGTTACAAATTAAGTTGGATATATGATTAATTGGAAAGGATTACTCCACACATTAAATCCTTATACCCAGTATTGTCACATCATCCACCTGTTTCCCATTTCCTGTCCAGCTGTCAAATTCACTTTCAATGACACTTTTCTGTAGACTAAAGGGTTTTTGGATGTTATTAAGGATCAACTTTTTTAATCGCAACGATCCGTATTTCACCTTAACATTTCCTCCAAATTGATCAATAAAACCATCTGTGGATAGAAAAATACAAACCTGATCCCTTGGTAAAGATATCTCAATATTTGTAAATGGCTTTATTCGTGGAGATTGTCCAACTGGCATAATATCGCCCTTAACCTCATGAAGAATAAACCCTTCGTGAATTAATGGTTTCTCGCTGTTGTGGACTTTTATTTCTGATATTGATAAATGAAATGAAAGCCAAAGGGGTAAACCTGCTCCGGCGAATTGTAAGCAACGTGTTTTTGTGTTAAAGGTGCAAAGGGTTATATCCATGCCGTCTTTATGGAGTTGTTCAGGATCATTCTGGCTAAGAGCTTCGATTACGCTTTCACGTAAATATCCAAGTATATCCGAGGGCTTAGTAACCCTATGTCTAACAACAACATCATTGAGTGCTGTGATACCCAATATGCTCATAAAGGCCCCGGGCACCCCATGTCCGGTGCAATCGGCCACGCAAAAAATCTGGTACTCGTCAAAGGTGGTGGCCCAGTAAAAATCTCCGCTAACCAGCTCGCAGGGCTTCATCAGCACAAAGTACTCGGGGCTGATTTGCTGCAGCACCTTTTCCGAGGGCAGTATGGCCGCCTGTATGCTCTGAGCATACCTTAAACTATCAGTTATGTGTAAGTTAACCTCTTCAAGTTTTTCTTTTTGAATAATTACCATATCTCTTTGAGCAGAAATTTCAGCGTTGGCCTGCTCAAGCATTGAATTCTTCTCTTGTAGTAAATTTCTTTGAGATTCTATTTCATCACGTTGCGAGGTAATCTCTTCCTTTTGTTGGTTAATTTCAATGTTGCTTTCTTCGAGTTTTTGGTATGCAATCCTTTTGGAAACTAAAAGACGGAGCAGTATGATAGAAAAGGAGAGGAAAACCATTAGACCTAAAATAACAGAATAAATAATCCATCGCTGACGACGGCTTTGCTCCATTTTCTTTTCAAGTTCAAGATTTTTAATCTCAATGGTTTGAGCGTAGGATATGCTATCGGAGATAGCTCTTCTCTCATATTGTAGTCTATAGTATTGTTCTTGGATCAATTTTTTAACCTCATCGCTGTCAATAGTTTTAATAATATTTACATGCTCTTCGAAATACTTTAATGCACTCTCAAAATCATTCTTCTTTTTAAATAATTTGCTGAGAAGGTTGGCAGACAAGGATATCTCGTTGGGATCATTAATTGCTTTAGCAAGATTATAGGCAGCGTAAGCGCACTCAAATGAATCATTGAACTTGCCTTCCAAAAAAAACACGTTTCCAATATGGAATAGGCTTTTTGCTTTTCCCTGCTTATCTCCAATTTCTTCGTATGCATTCAGACTTTTTTTATAGTAAGTTCTTGCTTTATGTAACATACCCCTCTCCTCATTTAATTTACCAACAGCAATTAACGATAAAGCAATACCATGTTTATCACCAATTTTTTCATATGAATCGAGACATTTTTCGCAGAAAAGATCCCCTAGTTCAAATTCTTTTTGCAGAATGTAAAGAGTGCAAATTTTTTGAAGTGTGTAGGCCTTGCCCTGTTGGTCATTTGTTTGTTCACAAACCGATAGGCTTCGTGAGTAGTATTCAATAGCTTTGTCAAAATCTTTTTGCTTCAAATATGTATCACCCAAGTTGTTTAAGGGCATTACAATACCAGAGCCAAAATCTAAAGACTCAAAAATGCTAAGGCTTTTATTGTAGAACTCCAAAGCGCTTAGCAGATCTCCCATACTATCGTATATTAAACCGATATTGTTAATGGTCACTGCGTAAACATGCCTATTGCTGAGTATTTTTTCGTTAATTGATGCACTTTGATAGTAGTATTCTAATGCTTTTACAAAATCTCCCTTGAGGTGATGTACAACCCCAATGTTGTTAAGTTGATCAGCAATACCTCTTATATCGTTGATGGTTTGATAAACTGCTAGTGCTTTGTTGTAGTATTCCATTGCTCGATCCAGATCGCCTTGATAGTCGTAAATGGTTCCAATGGAATTTAGAACTTTTCCTTTGCCTTTTCCTTCATTTATTTCTTGAAATATTTCAAGCGATTCAAAGTAAAGCCCAAGGGCTTCATTAAGGTTCCCTAAGTAATCATAAACATCACCAATTTGATATAACGACCAAGCTAACCCTTGTTTGTAATTAATTCTTTGTGAAAGATCGAGGCTTTGCTCTAAAATTTCCAATGCAAGAGTGGGGTTGCCCTTTTTCTTGTTAAAGGCAGCCTGATTAATCAGGATATTTGCCTTTTGTTTTTGCAAAGTTTCAATAATATCACCCTTTAATTCTTCTTCAAGAGCATTCTTGCAGGTGGTTAGTCCTAATTTAAGAACTGATAAAGCAGAGTCAAGTTGATTATACTCATAAAGTTCATTTGACCATGAGATATAAGCAGAAATTCTTGTTGTATCATGCTTGGCATTCTTGATAGCCATTCTAAGGCTATCAATAACTCTATCCTCCTGTGGGAGTCCAATAAATGGTAATGCTGCAATAAATACCAATGTTAAAAGTAGAGACAAACAACCCTTTACACAAAAATAAAGCATGAGTCAACTCTTATATATGCCAAACAAAGAGTGTTTTGGCGTTTTCTATTCTTAAATTTTTATCCCTAAAACAGTTACATCGTCAACTTGAAATAAACTACCCTTCCATTCATCTAAGGTTTTACTTAGTATCTCTGATTGATCAGAGAATGGTTTCTCAATGTTTTCGAGAATTATTTTCTTTAGACTTAGTGAGCTAAACTTGCCGCTCTTGCTGCCTCCAATCTGATCACTAAATCCATCAGTAGCAAGGTAGATGTTTACAGAAGATTTTTTTAAGTTGTAACAATGGTTTGTGAAACCCAACATAAGTGGAGATTGACCAACAGGCATGATGTCACCCTTAATTTCAAATAATGAAAGTCCATTTTTAACAATAGATTTAAAAGATTCTTTATGTTCTTTAATAATTGACTCATCCTGACATACAATCCATAGAGGAATTTTTGCACCAGCAAATTGTAGTTCACGAGATTTTGAATTAAACATGCATAATGCTATATCTAGGCCATCCTTATGGAGCTGTTCTGCATCGTTTTGACTTAAGGCTTCTATTACACTCTCGCGGAGAAAACCTAAAATGTCCGAAGGTTTTGTTACTCTGTGCCTTGCAACAATATCGTTCAAAGCAGTGAGGCCTAAAATACTCATGAAAGCGCCGGGTACCCCATGGCCGGTGCAATCGGCCACGCAAAAAACGTGATAATCATCAAAACTTGTAGCCCAAAAGAAATCTCCGCTAACCAGCTCGCAGGGCTTCATCAGCACAAAGTACTCGGGGCTGATTTGCTGCAGCACCTTTTCCGAGGGCAGTATGGCCGCTTGTATGCTCTGGGCATATCGAAGACTATGGGTTGTATGTGTGCGGAATTGTTCAAGCATAAGGTTTTGGTCCTGAAGTATATTCCGCTGGCTCTCAATCTCATCACGTTGAGTTGTTATTTCCTCTTTCTGCTGATTGATTTCAACATTTTGCTGGGATAAAATGAAATTAATTCTTTTTCTTCGTTGGTTGTTTAAATAGAGAAATGCAATAAAAGAAAGTGCAACAAACAAACCGAATAAGGTTAGATACTGAATAAATGTTTTCCTCCTTATTTCTAACCTATTGATTTTTTCGGTTTGTTTTAGAATTTCAATCTCTTTCTCCTTTCGTTCTGTCTCAAATTGAGTCAAGAGCATATCAATTTTTTCTTGTCTAGCAATGATTCCAATTGAATCCTTGAAAAAAAAGTATTTGTTAAGCCAGGTATAAGCATTGTCGCAATCATTGAGTTTATCATAATACTTCCAGAGAAGCCGATAGCTGGTTTCTATAAACCTATCATAACCATTTTTTTTTGATATTTCAAGGCATTTATCAATTTGATATTTGGCAAGATTAGTTTTTTCAAGTTCAAGGTAAAGGTAGGCTAAATCTGTTTTGATTTGTGCAATAGAATAGGGGTTTTGAATGATGCTAAAGAGTGAATCGGCGCTTAGAAGGTATTTCAGCGCTTTATTCCTTTGTTGTATTTCCGAATGGACATTCCCCAAGTTTGCCAAACACTGTGCTTCGTAGAGTTGCATATTCCCAAACGATTTGAATTGTTTTAGGGCTTTAGAATAATATACTATTGCAGAATCAACAGCGTTAAGTTGTTTATAGCAATTTCCAATATTCATAAAAGTAATAGCCTCACCAGATTTTCTACCAATATTAACAAATAGAAAACCCGCCTTTTTGTAATATTCAATGGCTTCGACATAGTTCCTATTTAGGTAGTATAGATTTCCCAATCGACCAAAAATGACGGCCATTTCTGCTGTATTCTCATTGTTGTTGAGATAATCCAGAGCATTTCGGTAACTTTCAATGGCTTTTGAAAGATCATTTTTCTGAGAATAGCAGTTGCCAATATTGCTAATTATTCGAGCAATGATGACCGGATCAGTGTTTTCATTGGTTTGCTCAAAAACTGACTGGTAAATTTGTAGAGCCTCATCATAATTTCCAAGATCAAATGAAAGAGTTCCTCTAATGATACGTGTGGATAATATGTTATCGCTTATTTTCGATTGGAGATCAAATTCTTCTGCTTTATCAATGTGAAAATATGCTGAATCAGGGTTGGCGGACCAATAGTAGTATGCAATTTCAAGATGAATTTTTGACTTATCAACAAATTCTATTGTATTATTCAGCTTATTCAATAAACTGTCAAGATTTTTCTCTGATGCAAAGCAATTTGTAGTTAAGAAGAGAGAAAAACAAAAGGTCAATGCATTTATTGTAAGATTCAAGAAGAATGGGGTTTTCATAAAAGCAAGTTTTAATGAAAAACACATAAAAAATATTGTAAAAACTATGCAATATACATAACCGGATTACAAGATTGAAATTAAACTAGCAATTTACAGATTATTATGGATTAATTCAATTATGCTCGGATCATAAGAGTGGATATAATAAATCTATACATCCATGAAGTCTTCAATTATTGCATCGGATATCAGAAAATGACTCGTTTTTATTGCCAATCGACTGCCTTTACGTTCTATTATTCCTGAATCCAAAAATTTTTGGGATAAACCAATAATTCGTTGGGCAGAAGTCGAACCAAATTGTTCGTTGACGTAATCAATATCTATCCCCCAAATTGTTCGAAGCGAGGTTAATAAGTACTCATTCAGTTTATCCCTTTCGGTAAGAATTTCTGCTTCAACATCAATCATTTCCATTTTAATGGCATCCATCCAGAATTTTGTCGATTTAGGATTCCAGACTCTTGTTGTTCCATTGTATGAATGGGCTGATGGACCAAGACCTAGGTATGGAACCTGTTGCCAGTAGGAAGTGTTATGCTTAGAAAAGAACCCTTCCTTTGCAAGATTTGAAATCTCGTAATGCACGAATCCATTCTGGTCAGCCAGCTGTTGCAGCAGTTTAAACTGCTCTACGCTCAGCTCCTCATCAATTGGTTTTACCAAGCCATTTGTCACCTTTGCTTGTAGCGAAGTTCCATCCTCATAAATAAGATGATAGCATGAGAGATGTTTTACCGGAAGGGCAAATGCCTGTTTAAGATTTTGCTCCCAAATGGCGGTGCTTGAGTAGGGCAATCCGTAAATCAGATCGATACTGATATTGCCGAGACCAGCTTCTGCAGCCCAAGATACAGCATTTAGGGCTTGATTCGCATTATGTCGACGTCCTAACTTTTTTAAATCGGCATCGGAAAACGATTGTATGCCAATGCTCAGGCGATTAATCCCAATGGTGAGGAGTGATTTTAAATATTCATAGTTTAAGTCATCAGGATTAGCTTCAAATGTTATTTCTAGGTCAGTCGATAGAGAAATTTTTTTTTTAATGGCATTTAA
>CAZDXY010000145.1:0-7007 GCA_964509385.1 uncultured Rikenellaceae bacterium | reverse complement strand
CTATTTTTACAGAAAAAAGAGCAATGGAATACGGAGCGGTTAATCAGGCTTTGGTAGCATTGAGGGCAGAACCCTTCGATAGAAGCGAAATGGTGAGCCAACTACTCTTTGGTGAGACCTTCGAGGTAATTGAAGAGCATAAAGGCTGGCTAAGAGTAAGACTATCTCTGGATTCATACGAAGGATGGCTTGATAAGAAAGTATGTATTGCTCTTACCTCAGAGCAGATGGAATGGATTTCGCTCCCTGAGGTTGCTTCGGTTTCAACAAAACTCTTCTCTGCTAAAAACATTGACCATGAAAACCCCATAAGGCTTTGTCCGGGTTCATCGCTTTACCATTTTAATCCTATTGATGGAATCTTTAAATTGGGCGATGAAACTTTTAAAGCTTTCAGCATTCCTTTTGATCCCCCGGAAAATAGTGTCAGAAAAACCATAGTTCATCGTGCTTTTGAGTTTATTAACTCACCTTATCTTTGGGGAGGACGTTCGCCATACGGTATTGATTGCTCAGGGTTAGTTCAGGTTCTATTCAAAATTATTGGTTTACCGATCCCTCGCGATGCAGGGCAACAAGTTACACTGGGTCAAACCGTTAACTTTATCAACCAAGTTCAACCAG
Source organism: uncultured Rikenellaceae bacterium (assembly GCA_964509385.1). Lineage (GTDB taxonomy): Bacteria > Bacteroidota > Bacteroidia > Bacteroidales > Tenuifilaceae > MWFE01. The sequence continues at coordinate 6,383 of CAZDXY010000145.1, read as the reverse complement.
GCGATTTAGCCTTCTTCGACGATGAGGAAGGTATAATAACCCACGTTGGTATGGTTATGCCCAATGCAAGCATTATTCATAGTTCAGGTTTTGTAAGGGTTGATTCCCTCGATCAACAGGGTATTTACTCAGCAAAAAATAAATCATACACACATAAACTCAGAGTGGTTAAAGATATACTAACGGAAATAAGTTGAATAAAGTAAAAAAAGTGCTTTATCAATGATTAAACATCAAATTATAATAGCCCTGGCAATTATTGCAACAGCCATTTGGATTGTTTACCGCATTAGTGAAAGAAAAAAGAAGAATGGTAATGATTTAAATAGCGACGAAAACCATACCTAATCTATGACTTTCACTTATGAATACCCAAGGATGCTGGTCACTGTAGATGCTTTAGTTTTTTCAGTTGATGATCAATCCGGTTCACCAAAAATTTTACTTGTAAAGCGTAAAAACGATCCCTTCAAAAACTGCTTCGCTTTACCGGGAGGGTTTCCCGAAATGGATGAACTGTTGGTTCATGCAGCAGCCAGAGAACTGTACGAAGAAACTGGCTTACAAAACATTGAACTAAAACAAATGGCAACATTCGATGCCATTGGTAGAGACCCCAGAGGAAGAAACATATCTGTTGTTTTCGTTGGTTTTACTAATACCATTAACACCACTCTAAGAGCAGGTGATGATGCTACAGAAGCAAAATGGTTCCCTCTAAATGCTCTACCCCCTTTAGCATTTGACCATAAGAAAATAATTGATAATGCCTTTGAAAAAGGAATTATCAATTTTGACCAATAAATTTGTCCCAAAGAATCTTAAACTTTTCTCTATATAGCAGTTTTATTTACCAAACCGAACAATTATTATCAATATGCATTATATTGCATTAAGTATTTAATAATAAAATCATTGTTATTTTACTCTGTATTATATGAATAACCTTTTTTAAAATGTTAATAATTGTACCAATATGAATAAAAATTTGCAAAATATAACCCTTAATTAAATGGCCATGATTTTCCCATTGTTAATTGTTTTATTCACAATGCAACTAAATAACCAGGATACTACATCATTTTGTAGGGTATTAAAGCAAGAGATATCCAATGAATATCAAGGTACATGCAAAAGAAACCTTGCTCATGGTGATGGCATTGCTAAAGGTATAGATAGCTACGAAGGGCAATTTCAAAAGGGTCTTCCTCATGGAAATGGTATTTATACATGGAGTAATGGCGATTTATACTCTGGAGGATGGAAACGTGGTCAAATGCATGGTATTGGTGTATTTACTTTTGCTCAAAACGATTCCTCTTTTACCGGGCTGTGGAAAAAGGATAGATTCGTTAAGATTATTGATACCACCCAAAAAGAGTTACCTCCTTACAAGATATTATATCAGCGAAACCTTACACGTGTTCGTTTTGTTAAAACGGGAAGTGGCAACAAAGTGCTCTACAACCTTTCCGATGCTCCAGGAGATCGCAGGATAAGCACGCTTAATGCTTTTGGCTCATCAGGGAGTTTCATTAGCTATTCCAGGCATTTTGGTCACGAAAACGTTACCTTTCCATTCGAGGGAAAAATCAGCTTTATGGCACCTTCCAGATCTGGGTATGTGGTTTATAACATCGAACTCTTTTTTGTAATTAATGAACCAGGAACCTGGGAAATATACCTCAATTTTTAAATAGCTACAAAAAAGAAAAGGCTGTAAAAAGATACAGCCTTTTCAAGAATTATATTAAGATTTTAGGGAGCCAACTCATTTCCACCTGCCCACCATACCTTATCGGCATAAATATCTAATACGATAAAGTTCTCAGGGTTAGAGGTTTCTTCAGATAGACCATACTGATACCTGTGGGGGAAACCTACAGTTACATTATAAGGGTTGTACAATGTTGGAACACCTGTACGACGATAGTCGTGATATGCTTCCATGGCTTCATGCTCATACATGGCAATGTATTTCTGTATTAAAATTTCATTCAAAGCATTTGCAGCCAAAAGAGGTGCAACCTCAGCGGTGTAGTATGCATTTGCATCCTCAATGGTTAAACCATGGAAAACAAAACTAGCCCTAATGGCATCCTGAAGTGCGCCAGCATAATCACCCTGTGGTGAATTTCTGAAGTGAGCTTCAGCCTGGATGAACTTTAACTCATGGAATGTCATCATTGGGGTTGGGAGAGTTTGTCCGTTTAATGTAATTAGCGATTCGGAATATACTCCACCCTGAACCCTGTCGGCTTCACCCGGAGGGGCTGGATTGTAATCAGCAGGATCACCAAGCTGTGAGAACCAAATAACCATTCTTGGATCATTTCTGCTATCCATTAAGTTAAATAGTGTAGTTGAAACGCAAAGGTGACTTCTTTGGAATAGGAAAGAAAACCAGGGATTCTGACCTGATTGGGATGCCTCATACTTAGCAAAGAGGAAGTCATCAGCAGCACTCTCAAAACCATTTGCTATGGCGGCAAGGGCTTTTGAAGCTGCTTGTGTATCCCTTTGTGAAAGGCGCATATGGTAGCGAGCCATTAAAGAGTATGCGGCTTTTATCCATTTCTGGTTATTTCCAGCATAAATATAATCGAAACTACCAGCATTTGGACCATTAGTTCCCTGTGCAACTGCAGCCTGAAGGTTGGCAATTCCACTCTCAAGTAATGCAAAAATATCATTATAAATAACCGACTGCCTGTCGAACTTAGGTTTAATAATTCCAGGAGTAACAGCTTCGCTCCAGGGAACATCGCCCCAGAAATCGGTTAAAACAGCTAAATTATATGCTTGCAACACCTGTGATATGCCTAAAGCATGCTTATTATTCTCCTCTGGACCTCCTGAGGCGCAGCGTCTTTCAATTATTTTAAGCATGTTTAGTATATCGTACATTCCATTCCAGTGGTTATTGAAGTGGGATGTAGCATGCAAGCCAAGCCTTCTGTCGGCATCGTGGTGCTGCGCCCACTGACCAGCACTATGCTCAATGAAAGCAGAGGCATACCATGCCAAGTCAGTACCTGTTGCGGTATAGGCTGATTTTAACAAAACATCAGGAAGGATAGCAAAAGCGTCAGCAGATGTAGCATCGTTGACATTTGTATTTATCTCATCCATGATATCCTCGTTACAGCCCCACAGGAAGACCGTGAAGACTGCTATTAAAAATATTTTTAATGTTTTCATAGTTATCATGTTTTAATATTATCAATTAGAAAGTTAGGTTCAAGCCTACACCAAAGGATTTAGTTTGGGGTAACGACATGTAGTCCATACCTCCCACCATATTCCCCATTCCCTGTGCTGTTTCTGGATCAAAGTTTGGCAATGTAGTCCAGAGCAAGAAGTTTCGGGCGTGGAAGCTAATGTTTGCATTTTGTAATCCAACAGGCTTAATAATACTATTGGGAATTGCTATGGACAGTGATACATCCCTTAACTTAACAAACGAAGTTTCATAAATATGAGATTCATCCAGAGGTGATAAAACAGAAGAATACAAATACTCGTAGGCAACTATATCGCTAGGTCCTCCACGTTCAATATCGTTGGGAGTACCATCGGCTTTGTAGCCATCCCATACAAATGGAGTTGTCCTGTCTTCTGTTCTCTTTGATACACCATAAAGATCCATCAAACGGTTTGAACCAGAGTACATTTGACCTCCTTTTTTCCAATCGAGTTGTGCTGAAAGAGTGATAAATTTGTAGGTAAAGATATTGGTGAAACCCATGTAGAAATCGGGGGTAACGTCACCAATCTTTCCAAAATCACCCATAAGTGGCATTCCATAGCCAGCACTTGAAGGATTCTCGTTTACAAGAACATTACCATTGTCATCCCTAAGGAAAGTATTACCATAAATCGCTGGATAGGTTTCACCTGCAGATGCTCTGATGTTGGGTGTAACATAACCACCCAAACTAATGGTTTCAACACCCTCAGCAAGTTCCTCAACAATGCTGGTATAGGTTGTAAAGTTGGTGTTGAAATTCCACTCAAAATCACCCATCTTAAGGGGTGTTAGATAAAGCATGATCTCATGACTTACTGTATTCATCCATCCAGCATTCATCATAAGGCTAGTATAACCCGTTGATCCTGCAAGAGGAACAGCGAAGATTTGATCTTTGGCATTCTGCTCGGAAAATGAATAGTCAATTCCAATTCTATTGTCAAGAAGTCTTAGTTCAAGACCAAACTCTAGGGTTTTAGTGTTTTGAGGCATAAGATTTGGATCGTAAAGAGTACGTGATGGGCGATATCCTGTTACTCCTCCCAGAGGATAAGTAACAGTTGTAATATATCCACTCCATGATCCAGCACCAGGGCCATAGGATACATCATAATACGAACCTGCCTGTCCTACCTCAGCGTATGATACCCTTGCCTTACCGAAGGGGATCATGCTGTTACCCTTAAGAGCTCCCAATTCGGTGAATACAAATCCTAACGATACTGATGGGTAGAAGAAACTCCTGTTGCCGCGGGGCATGCTTGAAGCGTAATCCTGACGACCAGTGGCATTCAAGAATATCATACTCATGTACTCCAATGCAAGGTTGCCATAAAAACCAACTGTACGGCTTTGACCCTTGCTTTCACCGGCGGTTTGAGTTGTGGTATTGGCCATGTTGTTATAACCGGGCATACTGAAACCTGATCCGGTCATGGTCCAAGACCTCATGTTGTTATGAACAAATTCATTCCCTAAAATCAGGATACCCTTGAGATCATCAGTAAATTGATGGGTAAAGGTAGCATTAAAGAGAGAGTTTACATTACGCCTGATAACCCCAAAGTTGTTAATTCTACCACCAGTGGGAACAACGTAACCATAAACTGGGTTATCGGGATTAGGATAAGCTGTAACAGTGGGCATAGCTTGCCCGGTTCCGGCACTACCCATTTGGTAAAGCACTTCCTGATCGGTGGAATAGGTATCCAAACCAATTTGATACCTTAAATTTACCCACTCAGCTGGTTTTGCCTCAACATAGGCATTACCAAAGAAACGCTGTGTAGCTTCATGAAATTTGTTGTTATTCACCGCCCAAATTGGATTTTCACCAACAGCTCCTACACGGTGGCTAATTTGCCTATAGATATTGTTGGGACCTGAAGGTACGTGGTATGGAGTTCCCATCAAATCGTATGAAGGGGGTGATCCATACACAGTGAAAAGCCAACTGTCGTTACCCGAAGGAAGCTTATCCATATCAACTGCAGAAATGTTACCGGAGAATCCAACCTTGAACATGTCGCTAAGGTTCATAGTCCCCGACATCTTTCCGGTATAACGTGTTAATCCAGTATTTGTAACAATCCCTGTTTGATGTGTAGACCCTAAACCTAAGGAGTAGTTACCCAAAGCTCCTGACTGAGCAACATTTATGTGGTTATTAAAAGTACCTCCTGTCTCAAAGAAGCCCTCGGCAGCATTATATGCTTTTGGAACAACCCAAGCACCCTTTTGGGGATGGAAGAACATTCCCTGATAGGGTGTATTGCCTGATCCATCGGTCCATACATTACCAGCATACACAGTATTTATGGTACCATTTGAATTGTAAAGGATTGCTTTGTCGGCAAGCTGATCAATTCTTGGCCCAAATGCGAAGGAGTTAACTGGGTTAAACACAGGTTCTCCCACATTACTATTATAAACACCTTGTGCATAGGTCATTTGGATCTCAGGAAGTGTCGCAACCTGATCCATGCTATAGCTCGAACTAATGGTTACCATGGGTTTTCCAACCTTAGCCTGGCTTCCGCTTTTGGTGGTAATAATAATAACACCATTGGAAGCTCTTAGCCCGTAAAGAGCTGCTGCAGCTTGGCCCTTCAAAACGTTTACTGATTCGATATCGTTGGGATCGATATCGATTACACGACTACCATGGTAAGAACTTGTAACGTTCTGATCATAGTCTGTTCCACTGGCAATGGGCATGCCATCAACAACGTAAAGGGGTTGGTTGTTACCACTGAACGAACGGGCACCGCGGATAAAAATGGTTGAAGGTGCTCCGGGCATACCAGATGACTGGCGTACTTCCAAACCGGCAACTTTACCCGAAAGGGCTGTCATAAGGTTGGGGTTGCTGGATCTGGAAATTTCATCGCCGCCTACTTCCTGTACGGAATAACCCAGCGCTTTCTTTTCGCGCCGGATACCCAAAGCGGTTACAACAATCTCTTCGAGTGCTAACGCATCGAATGTAAGAACCACATCGATAACCGTACGACCGGCAATAACAGCCTCAAGGGTTCTTAAACCCACAAAACTGAATACCAATGTGGTGGCAGTTTGCGGAACAGCCAACGAGTACTTTCCATCCGCATCGGTGGAAGTACCTATTGTTGTT
>CAZDXY010000144.1:2058-7034 GCA_964509385.1 uncultured Rikenellaceae bacterium | reverse complement strand
CCACATGGTATGTCGGAGAAATGGCTCGGAAAGAAAGCTCGTTTGCTACCAGAGCATTTGATCAGGCTGATAGGTATAACGATGAAGCTTTCCAGGCAATGCTCTCTACGGCTTTGTCATTAGCCACGCAGGGAACAGAACAGGATGTAATGTTAGTTACTGGACTTCCGTTATCAATTTACGAAACTTCCCAAAAGGAGTTTAGCCGCTTTTTGAAAGGCTTTTCGGCTCATACGGAGTTGAATGGAACCAGCAAAGAAGTGAAAGTTAAGGATGCTATTGTTTTTCCCCAGGCAGGCGGAATCTTCTTTAGCCCTTCCTGTACGGATATAAAGAATAACCTGCCAGAAAACAGCCTTATTACAGTTATTGATATCGGATACCGGACAACCGACTGTGCGACATTCAATTATAATAAAGGGTCCTTTCAATTCTTAATTGAGAACAGTTTTACCCTGGATGTAGGAATGTCCAGCGTATTCAGGCCTTTAAGCCGGACAATTGCAAAAAAGATCGGTGTTATTGATATAAGCCTGGAAGATAGCGAAGCTGTATTCCATAAAGGTTTTTGTTTTAAAAGTAATCAGCCGATTTATATGTCGGATGATATTATCCAGCTTAAAAAGTCTATTGCAAACAATATTAATGAAGGCTATCGGAGTAACGCAGGGCAGGGAGCCAAGATTAAGAACATCGTTTTAGCTGGTGGAGGCAGCATAGCTTTAAAGGATGAACTGCTTAACATCTTCCCTGAAGCGATTTCTGTTGCTGATACCCAGATGGCCAATGCTTTAGGATTTTTATCTATAGCACATAGGTTCGATTTATAGAGTTAATGCAGCACACGCTCAAGCCTTGATGTTAGGGCTTTTTCAGGGCATTGCAGCACACAACAAAAAGCAGTACCTAAATAATCATATGAAATGCAGCACAAAAACTTATTTTGGGATACTAATGCAGCACTCGCTCACGCCTTGGTATATGGGTATTCAAGAGGTACTGCAGCACACATTATTTTGCAGCACACGGCAAAAAGATAAATGCAGCACTCGATGCTCTGCGGATGCCTACATATCAGTGGTTTATCGAGTGCTGCAGGGTAGATGTTAGCTTATTTCAGTACCCTGGGTACAACAAGAATTTCAGGAGGGTATTATGGAAAGAAGTACAGTACGCGTGGTTCTATACTTTTCCAAAGATCATCCTATTGCAAAATACCGAAGCAAGGAGCGCAATAAGGTCGCAAAGGATTGGATAGAACAGGCTTTATCTTTAGAAAAATCATTAAAAGAAATACAAATGGATGTTAAATCTATTAAAGACATATTGAATAATGGGGTATATCAGGCATCTGTACCAATATCAGAACATTCTACAAACGCTGAGTTATCGACTGCAGACATTGATTTAATAGATCAGATGTTAGGTTTTAAGTAAGGAGGATATATTTTTTTATGAACAAAAATGAGCTGATCGACACCATTGCTACACAGTTGAATAAAAGCAAGCAAGAAACTGAAGCTTTCTTAAACACTTTTATTGATGTGGTCAGTAATGAAACGGCACAAGGAAACAAAGTCCAATTAACCGGCTTTGGGACATTTGATAGGAGATATAAAGCTCCCAGGACGGGGAGAAACCCGAAGACAGGTGAGTCACTACTTATACCTGCCAAATATCTCCCTGTTTTTAAGGCAGGTAAAGCATTTAAAGAACTATGTAGTTGAATACTTTTTTTATGAAGAGGAGGTGATATTACTTAAAGATGATGTAAACTATGTATAAATCTCAAATTTAAGGAGGAAAGAATAACTATGAGTTATGTAATTGGAGAAATTGTAAAAGGCAGGATTATTGCAGTCACACCCGAAGAAGATCAGGTAATGTTGACTGTTAATTTATCAGAGAAGCATAATGCCTTATTACCCGCATCTGAAGTTAGTATAGAGGATATACAGAGCAGCAGCAACCTACGGGCAACTGCTCGTAGATTGGTTGGCCGGCCTATAGTGGGGAAAATAACCAATACCGATCCTTTAACTATATCGAACAAACAGGCGATTGAGGAACTTGAACAGGTGGATAAATTGGAAATCGGGCAGGTATTCGATGGCATTGTGATCAGTGTAAATGAAACAGAAGCTAAAATAGAATACAACTCCCATTTATTAACCCTTCTTCCCCAGGAAGAGATGGGTATTATGCCCGGCACCAACCTTAAAATGATACTTAAATACGGACAGAAATTGCGGGTTGAAGTTGTTGATGTGAAGGATGGTAAATACATCGTTTCCCATAAAAATTTCTTACAGGATAAGAATGAATGGGAAGAACGGATCAATAAATACCAAATCAAAGGCCATTATCTTGGTATAGTAACCAACTTCATTAAAAACGGAGTATTCATTAACCTGGAACCAGGTATAGATGTGCTGTGTTCACCGCAGCCGGAATGGTTTGAACTCAAACGTGGTGACGAGGTAATCGTTGAAATTACCGACAAAAACTCCAAAATTAAAGGGATTGTCACTGGTAAAGCCTTTTAATAGTCCAGAAAAGCCGCCGAAAGGCGGCTTTATCTATTTGTGAGGTGATTTTAATGAAACTAAACGATATTACTCTTTTAGACAAAGAGGTTATTAAGGAATTTACAAACCTTAATATGGAGCAAAAAGAGTACCTATACGGCATGGTTGAGAAAATGTACCATAGTTTTGGTCAATTAGTGGTCTATGACTATCTGGACAGTCCCGAATATATTGCTCAGAATTGGGCAATGGCAGACGATGAAAACCCCGGTATGGTGGAAACACAAATATTAGATAATCCATACCGGATACATATATTCGTCAATCAGATACCAGAGCATATCAGGGCATATAAACGCTCGAAATTCTCGAAGGAAATTGGATTTCCCAAAGAACGGCAACGGTGGTTTTTATTAATGAAAACCGCTTTTCGAGAACTCAAAAAACAGGGCGTAAAACCCTTTGGGGAAGAAAAAGCTGTGGCTATGTATAAATTCCATTTTCTTAAAAAAACAGATTCTGATAATTATACGGTCAGCCAAATAAATAATACTTTTCGAGATGTAGGTTTAATAAAAGACGACAATATTTATTATCTAGCAACCTACTGTGATGGGGTAGTAAATCCTAGCAAACCAGGTGTAGAAATCACCCTTTTAAAAGAGGCGGATTTTGGCATATATTACCATAATTTAACTCGAAATTATGGGGTCAATAACCCCGAAACTGGTAGCGACACCCTTACTGATTTAAAACCCTTATAAATTAACGGTTTTTTATCAAAAACCATTTAACAAATCAGAGAAAATCCATTATTCCAAATCAGTAAATTAGGCATGGAGCTTTATGTAGCCGCATTTTGAGGGCAAAAAATAAAGATTTTACATGATTTGTGGTTATAAAAGCCTTCAAATCAGAAGGTAACTGTTTTATTTTTGCTGTTTTTGACACCTGTTAAACCTTAGATACACCAGTGATAGAAGTAGATGTTCCGTAAATAGAACAAGCACTGTGGGCGCGTTCTGTAGTTGCGAGCACATGACATCCTCCACATCACCAGACGTGGTCAAACGATAACAAGGAACTAGGACTAATTTCAATAAAAATTTAAGTAGAATGAAAGGAGAGATACGATGGCAAGAACATGGTCAAAACAAGAGGGTGATTTAAGAATGCTAGAGGCATTATACAAATATAAATATTTGAGGGGGAAAGTATTAACTAAAATATCAGGATATGGAGAACGCAAAGGACATGACAGGATATCAGCATTAAAACGACAGGGGCTGATAATTAGCGAGGCATATGTTAAGCAGGAAAAGGCAGACACCAGGGTAGTTAATAAAAAAGTTGCTGCAATATATTATTTGACAAGCAAGGGGTTAGTGACTATAAAAACCATCTTGGGAGAAACGATAAACGGAGAAGAGAGGGGTAGGAAACCCAGTGAGGAAGAAAAAGAACGAGTATATCGAGTAAGCTTGCTTCTTGAAGGTTTAATCGACATATATAATACCTTTTCAGCCCCTGCAGGGTATAAAAACCAGCAAGACATACCGAATTTTGTTCCAATCGGCATAGTTAATGGCAACACCCTTATTTTCTTTGATAAGCCTAATAAAAGCCGTAACATGATTCCCAAAATACTGACTGAATGCCACCGGTTACAGGAACGGATCAATGCAATCAACACGCTAATCCTAACAACAGATGAGCGAAGGCGCAATAATTTTGTAGGTTACAGCATCGAACACTATGGGCAAACCGAGCGTATACTCGCCCAGGATGATTACACAGGCATAAGATACCTGTTAGACCCCAACCAGAACTTCAAGAACCTATTTGTGAACAAAGAAATCCAGATAGAAGAACTGGACAAGCCATATGATGGCTGCTCTTATATCATAGACGGAGAGTTAGCAAACATATATGACGTAGTAGGTATGCCAGCTAAGATCCTTCGCAGGGTAAAACGAACCAATGGCAAAGTTTATATATTGGTAAGTAACGACAAGGAAAGAAAAACACTTTATAAGCACTACCCCGAATACCAGAACAACGAAAACATCGTAGTGTACGAAGCGGGCAGGGAAGTATTACTGACCCCGAACGTTTTTATGGTATTAGATGAACCCCCGCAGGGTGAAGATAAATGGGCAAAAGCACTTCGGGACTTTGCATATCAAAACACAGGGAGGGATGAGGTATCGCTTTAAAATCGAATTGGAGCCAAGTACTAAACCTAATGTTGTTAATAGCCGCTGCCATACTATTTACGATAAGTATAATTAAACTAACCCCCATATCGCCTATATGGTTAATCGTATTATTACTGGGAGCCGTGATAAACACGATAGTGTTAAAGCAGATAAAAACATTAGGAACCATAGCAATTGTTGTAATAGCAGTATACACCGCACCAATGCTAGTGGCAGGGTACACCAACCT
>CAZDXY010000144.1:0-1958 GCA_964509385.1 uncultured Rikenellaceae bacterium | reverse complement strand
CCGGAGAAATAATTGCTCGGATTTACTGCATAGCCTTATTGTTAGGAGCAGTTATATTAAATGTGTATTACAAGGGCCAGGGTGATACAGTATTAAACAGCATAAACCTATCACTACCGCAAATATCAAAAAGCATATTAGACAGTGATGAAATAACCCATCCCCCGGTGGAAATATGCCATAAAGTTAATAACCCACTACAGAAGATAGAAATAAGCGGCAAAGACAGATACTTACATACACTGTTAATAGGGTCAACCGGCACAGGTAAAACATCAGCCGTATTACAGCCAACCGTCTGGCAGGATTTATTAAGTTACAAGCGAGGGCAGCAGTTAGGGATAACCGTAGTAGCCCCAGACGCAGAATTTTGTCACATGGTAAGGGACTGGTGCAAAACATTAGGAATACCATACGCAATAATCGACCTGGACGATCCCAACACCAGCAGATTTAATCCGTTGGAAGGTGATCCAATTATCGTAGCGGAAATAATGAGAACCGTATTAAGAGCAACTTTTGGGGAGCAGGAAGCCTTCTTTGCCCAGGCGCAGGAATTACATGCTAAGAACACCATGATGCTATTAAAACGATTAAAAGGGAATAATCTTACCCTGCTTGATGTTTACAACTCCTTAATGGACATAGAAGGAGTACAGAATGACGTAGACGAATACATCAGATTATACGGAACGGACATAGTAACCACCTACTTCCAGAAAGAGGCATTCGGCAAGAACAGGGATAAACTGCATCAATTTGCGATGGGGTTAAGGATGCAGATATCAGACTTACTGTCCAATGATACGATATATAACGTACTGGTAGGCAAATCAGACATAGACCTAGACCATCATATGAACGAAGGCGGCGTGTTATTAGTTAATACAGCATTGGGCAAGATGGGGCATATGAGCAGAACCTTCGGGCAATTTCTAATAATGCACATCCAGAATGCAGTTTTCAGAAGGCCGGGAACCGAGTTTACGCGCATACCCCATTACCTGTATATAGACGAACTGCCGGTATATTTCAATCCAGAGTTAGAGAACCTCTTGAATATGGGAAGGAAATACCGTTGTGCTTGCACATTCACCATCCAGGGTCCATCACAGTTAGAGAAAGGCAAGCTAGGGCAGGCTATGCGAGAAATAATCATCAACGGCTGCCGAAATAAAATAGTAATCGGCATCGAATCATCAAAAGATGCCAAATTATTATCAGAATTACTGGGCGAGAACAAAGACAAAGAAGTACGCATTACCAAAAAGCGTTTTAGCGTACTACCCGAATCATATTCTGAAACCGATAAAGATATTAAGAGGTTTACTTACACCGATATATTAGAGATACCACCATGGCATGGGCTAGTCAAAGTAGTCCATGAAGGCCGGAACTCCGAACCGGTATTAGGTAAATTTGAAGAACCGTGGAATTTCCAAGAACGAGTAGAAAAAGAGATTGCAAAATTTGAAAAGCATCAAATTATCCAGCAAGGTGTTTACCGCGCAGGGTAAGAAAACTATAATTTAACAAGGGAGTGAGAAAAAATGATTAACAATTACAACGTAATCGAAATGATAAAAAGAGATCCAGAACCATATGAAAACGAACTACCTAAATGGGGCCGGCCGATATTGGAATTTGTAGGCAAGCACTATTTTTTAGAAGCCGATCAAATAATCCAGAACCTATTTGGCAGCGGCAACAGGAACGCCAGGAAAAAGCTATTCGAATTATCTCAAAAAGATTATCTGGTAAGATACGAGTTATTTTGCGAAGATAAAGAAGCCCCTATAATTGGTTACAGCTTAAGTGAAAAGGGAGCCAGGGTAACCCGGTATATTCCACCACGTTTAAGTATCAACCGGGCGCAGGAATACATAATAGCCAACGAATTTTACTTCATGCGTGGACATTTACTGGACGGTTGGAAACTATTAAGCGGGTCGCAGCTA
>CAZDXY010000143.1:0-7047 GCA_964509385.1 uncultured Rikenellaceae bacterium | reverse complement strand
GGGCATACGAAGCATTAGCTGTTAACCAATTTAAAAACAATTCATATCAACGCCCCTTTTACTATTACGATGAAGCCATGAGCATTTCCGATTACAAACGGAACTATTGGCTTAGAACACTTCAGAATAAAGTTTCTATTTGCGAAAGGCATTTGAACAATCCCGTTAGAAGTTCAGATGTTGAGGATGCACTTCGTATACTTCGAAATGAAATACATCGCGAATCTACAAGTATTGTTGCATCGCAAATACCATTTAAATATTATGATCAACTTACCATAAAAGGTTTGAATAGTGAGGTCATCTCGGCATTACAATCCTACTTTGAACAGCTAAGGATTTATTATATGAGGCTTTATAATAAAGCCAACACAAAAAAGGATAGTATAATATCTACAAAGCAAAGGACTGAAAACGATAGGGAAAAATTTCTTGAATTGAAACGTAAATACTCCAACGAAACCCTAACTGAATTTGTAAGGAATTCAAATGATATGGATAGGATTATTGAGTACAAAGGTAGGTTAATCCAAAAAATTGATCCTATATATCTTCTTCCTGACAGTAAATTGCTTAGATCTCACTTTTATGCTCCAATGAAGCAGGTCTTTGGCAATTTCTATAGTACTTTCTGGGTAAATATCATAGTTATCTGGTTATCAACAATTGCTCTGTATGCAGCACTATACTTCCGTTTGCTGAAAAGGTTTCTTGACTTTATGGAAAACTCTCTGAGCAAAGAAAAAGAGTAAATCGAGATCTTATTTATCCTCGTAGTCTTCCATATCCTTTTGTAAGGCAGCCATTTTTATGGCTGTTATTGCAGCTTCAACCCCTTTATTTCCATGCTTGCCCCCTGCTCTGTCTTTTGCCTGTTCAAGGGTGTTGGTTGTGAGAACTGCAAAAACAAAGGGAATGTTGTAATTCATGTTCAGTTCGGCAATGCCATGGGTTACACCCTGACAAACGTAATTAAAATGTGGGGTTTCACCTTGAATTACACAACCCAAGCATATTACTCCATCCAAATCAGCATACTCAGCCATAAATTGTGCACCTAGGGTAAGTTCAAAGCTTCCCGGTACATGCTTAACTAAGATATTATCATCTTTTACTCCATGCTCGAGAAGAGCATCGTAAGCCCCCCTAAGCAGGTTGTGGGTCACTTCAGAATTCCAGTCAGAGACAACTACTCCAAACTTCATCTTCTTGGCTAATGGAACCTTTGATGAATCATAAGTTGATAGGTTTTTCAGATAGGTAGCCATAACAATAATTTTTTGTAAAAATAAAAAAACCAACCCTTTGGGTTGGCTTTTTAGGTGATTTATTTTTTAAAGATTAAGGCTAACTCTTGCAATGTACTTTTCCACTTCACGTGCTTCGGTTGATTTTGAATACTCTGACTTAACCCTTTTGTATGTTTTCAATGCTTCAGCAAACATTCCTAATTCCTCATATACAACGCCAGCTTTCATAAGATATAAAGGACTAGTAAATGTATTCTTCCCATAGTTTGCTGCCTTTATGTAATACTTTGCTGCTTCCTCAAGTTGTTCAAGTTGTACATAACAATCAGCAATAGAACCAAATGCCACAGAACCTATCATTCTATCCTTGGGGCTAAACTTCTTAAGATGTTCAATAGCTGAATCATAATCACCCAATGCGCGATAGCAAATTCCTGCGTAGTAGTTTGCCAAATTACCTGTTTTTGTTGGGCTATAACTTGAGATAATATCTATAAATCCTAAATAATTACCATCGCCATATAGTGCAAGGTTAAAAGAATCCTTTTCGAAATACTGCTCTGCTGCAAATATTTGAACCTGAGCCTCGGCCTCCTTTGGGGCAATGTATAACCTCTTATATCCTAAAAACAAACCCACAATTACTATAATAGCTAAAACTATAATAGTTAAACTCTTTTGATTGTTTTCGATGTATTGCTCTGTTCTGGTAAGCGCATTCTCTAAAGCTTCAGCACTTGTGTCCTGTGTTTCTTTCTTTTTCTTTGTCATGGATAGTAATTAAAAATTCAAGTAAAATATCATCTTACAACTAATAATGAGAATTAAACTTTTAAAAAAGCAACCGCAAAAGTAATGGTTTTTCATTTATGTTGAAATATTTGCTGAAATATTTTCGGGTCGATTTTTCTGTTTAACTTTGCATTAGAATAAAATATTTCAGATACAATGCACTTAAAGCAATTAAACTTACTGAATTTCAAGTCGTATCAACAGGCAGAAATCGATTTGCATCCAAAAATAAATTGCTTTGTAGGTAATAACGGACAGGGGAAAACCAACTTGCTCGATGGGATATTCTACCTTTCCATGTGTAAGAGTTATTTCAATTCTATTGATTACCTTAATATTCGCCACGGCGAAGATTTTTTTGTTTTACAAGGAGTTTACGAACGTAAAGGTAAGGAGGAAAATGTTTACTGTGCGGTAAAAAAGAATTTAGGAAAAGTTTTCAAGCGCAACGGTAAACAATACGAAAGATTAGCTGATCATATCGGATTACTTCCTATTGTAGTTGTATCTCCTGCTGATTCATCACTCATCCTCGATGGCAGCGAGGAGAGACGAAGGTATATGAACGGTGTAATATCGCAGTTCAACAAGATCTACCTTGACCAAGTTATTAGGTATAATAAGCTGTTGGCTAATCGTAATAAGCTGTTAAAGTACAAAGTCCAACATTCAACAACCTACTCTGATCTATTTGATGTACTGGATGAACAGCTTAATGAGCTTTCAAAACCCATTTATGAGCAAAGACTTGAGTTTTCGCAGAAACTAACACCAATTTTTGAGGAGTATTACCGAATTGTTTCAAATGATGCTGAGAAGGTTGAACTGCTGTACCAATCGCATTTGGCAGAAAACAACCTACTTACCCTTCTACGGGAAAGCTTTGAAAGGGATAAAGCGCTGCAGTTTACCAGCAAAGGAATCCATAAGGATGACTTTATCCTAAACCTAAATGGTCACCAAATAAAAAGGGAAGGATCGCAGGGTCAGCAAAAAACATACCTCATTGCCCTTAAGCTGGCACAGTTCAACTTTATGCGTCAGGTATCGGGACAAAAACCCATATTACTGCTCGATGATATTTTCGATAAGCTGGACAAAAAAAGGGTTGAGCAATTTATACGCTTGGTTGCTCAGGACGAGTTTGGACAAATATTCATTACCGACACCAATAAGGCCAGGCTAGACGATATACTCGAAAAAATTGGAAGTGGACATAGTTTATTCAATGTGGCCGATGGAGAAGTGATTAAACAAAGAACCCTATAATTCTGACGAATGGAAAGAAAATCGGCAACAACTTCACTTGGCGATGCCATAAAGGAGTTCTTAAGGGAGTATAAGCATAGCGATAAACTTCTTGAATCGCAGGTTGTAGAGTCATGGTCCAAAATAATGGGGCCATCAATTGCTAATTTGACCCAATCGGTTCACATAAAAAATGGGAAACTCTATGTTTCCCTCAAATCGTCGGTACTTCGTAGTGAATTGATGATGCAAAAGAGAATAATTGTGGAAACCCTTAACCAACATGTAGGAAGTGAAGTAGTAAAAGATATTGTACTTAGATAAGAGGTTTAAAGCCTGTTTAAATTATGTTTTATTATTTTGTCATGTAAAGTTGTGTCAAAAAAAGGATTTCTCACTTCCTGCCTGACTGCCTGCCCGACTAAGTCATTCAGGCAGGCGTTCGAAATGACATAGGTATTATTAAAGATTATGATGGATGGCAAAAAAGGTAAATGTTGGTATTATTTAGTTTACCAACATTTACCTTTTTTTCATCCACAATAATATATTCCTGAAAATGTCATTTCGAACCCCGTTTTTTGGGGTGAGAAATCTTTTATTACAAATTATTTTAAAAAGTTTATTGAAATTCTACAAATCTACATAATGTCCCTTTCAGCGAAGAAAAAAGACCACTCTTTTCGAGCATTCTCCTCCGAGTCTGCTCCGTGAATGGAATTCTGTGTCATGTTTACAGCAAACCTTTTTCGTATAGTTCCTTCAGCCGCTATTTCGGGATTTGTTAATCCAATAAGTGTTCGAAAATCCTCAACAGCATTCTCCTTCTCAAGGATTATTGCAACTACTGGTCCAGATGATATGAAGTTGGTTAACCTTTCGAAAAACTCTTTCCCATCATGCATTCCGTAAAACCGTTTGGTTTCTTCAAGGCTTAAACGGGTCATCTTCATGGCAATAATATTAAAACCTGCCTGGTATATCATACATAAAATTTCGCCCATATGCTTATGCTCAATGGCATCAGGTTTTATTAAAGCAAAAGTTTTGGTGGTGTCCATATGCGTAAAGTTTGACTCCTAATTTAGCTTAAAATTATTACTTATCCTAATGGATTTTTATATTAACTTTGAGTTTTTTAAAAAATTAAACTGATTATGCTCACTAGTTTTTCAGAGGAAGTAAAAAAAATCAAATCATTACTTGATAAAATTTGTAGCATTGTCATTACTTCACATCATAATCCCGATGGTGATGCCATCGGATCGATGCTAGGGTTATACCACATATTGAAGGAATACGGGATAGAATCATCAATGGTATCACCCAATGCTTTCCCCGATTTTTTAAAATGGCTTCCAGATTCAAAAAAAATTGTAAATTTTTACTACCATAAGAAAAAAGCTAAAGACCTTATTAATAATGCCCAAATACTATTTGCACTAGATTACAATAGCCCTGACCGATTAGAGGAAATGGGAACCATATTTAAAAAGGCTTCAGGTAAAAAAGTATTAATTGATCATCATCCTAATCCCGAAAATTCATATGATATTTCTATTTCTAACGTAAAAGTGAGTTCAACCGCCGAATTAATTTTCGAGTTTGCGTTAGAATTGGGTGGAACTAATCTAATAAACTACAACGCTGCTGTTAATATCTTTACCGGGATTATGACAGATACTGGTTCTTTCAGCTACGCCTGTTCGTGTCCAAGAACTTTTGAAATAGTTGCGCAGTTAATCCAAAAAGGTGTTAAGTTAGAAGAAGCACAGCAAAAGGTCTACAACAACTTTTCAGCCGATAGGATGCGACTGCTTGGATATTCTCTAGCTTCAAAGATGAAGGTATTCCCGGAATTTCGCTCTGCATTTATTTCACTCACAAGAGCCGAGTTGGTTAGTTTCAACCATAAAATAGGTGATACTGAAGGTTTGGTAAACTACCCCCTTTCAATTCAGGGAATTGTTTTTTCTGCTCTTTTTGTTGAGAACACAAACTTTATTAAGGTATCGTTACGTTCAAAGGGTATGTTTCCAGTTAATAAAGTTTGTGAAGAGTTTTTCAACGGAGGAGGCCACATAAATGCTGCAGGTGGAAAATCATTCCTCACCTTGGAGGAAACAGAAAAGCAATTTGAAAAAGTAATTGATCATTACCGTAGCGAGTTGAATAAATGAAGAATCGTTTCATACAAATAATCATTTTATTTCTGATCGTTTTATTCGTGGGTTGCAATTCGCGCGAGGAAAAAAGACCTGGCTTTTCACTGTCCGATACTAAGAAAACTTTGGAAAAAATTAACAAAGGGCTTGTGGATAAAGACAGGGAAAGTATTGAAGCATACATTGATCGTCACAGATTGGATGGAGTGGAAGAGAATAAATCCGGACTTTTTTACCTTATATGGGAAGAACCCACAGGACCAAAACCAGTTGCTGGAAATATTGTAATCCTTGATTACAAAGTCACCCTTTTAGATGGAACATTCTGCTACTCATCTGAAAATGGCAAGCCGAAGGAATTTCTTGTTGGACATGGTGGTGTTGAATCGGGTCTGGAAATGGGGATTTTGCTAATGCATCAAGGACAACGTGCAAAATTAATTCTCCCCCCCCACCTGGCACATGGCCTTCTTGGCGATAACGATAAAATTCCTCCTCGGTCCATTATTGTTTACGATATTCATTTATTAACTGTAATTGATAATTAGCTCTTTTTTTATACTTTTACACAAACATATTTTAAACCAAATGCTGATTCAATGAAAAACACACTGGCAATTACCTTAATAAGTTTGCTTCTTCTGAACAGTTGTGGAAATGAATCATCACAATTTCCTGGTTTTTCTGTTACAAAAAACAAAATTCACTATAAGCTGATCACCTTAGGTGAAGGTTTTAAAAAAGCTGAACCAACCAATTACGTTACCGTTTCAGTTGCCTACAGAACACCTAACGATTCAGTATTTTTTCATGGTGTAAGAACTTTTCAGCTTACCGAGTCCCAATTTCCAGGTGCAATCGACGAGTGCTTTACCTTATTAGCTAAGGGAGATAGCGCCACTTTTCATATCTCTGCCAACGACTTTTTCACAAAAACGCTTGAGACAACCCTTCCTAAGTTCTTCAATTTCGAAGATTTTATGAGAGTTGACATTCTGATGATAGACATTCTTACAGAGAAACAGTTTGATCAGGATAAAGAAGCCTTTTTGCATTGGATTGAAGATTTTGGAGAGTACGAAAAGGTAATTCTCAAGCAGTACATCGAAAATCAAGAGTTGAATTTCGAACCCACCGAATCAGGACTTTACTACATCCCCATTCAAGCTGGTAGTGGAAACAAAATCAGGCTTGGAGATACCATTACTGTTCATTACGAGGGTCGTTTTTTCAATGGTAAATACTTCGACTCCACCCGAAAACGCAATGAAGCCTTTCAATTTGTTTACGGTCAGAAATGGCAGGTTGTACCAGGATTAGAAGAAGCCATTGGCATGATGTATCCTGGAGAAAAATCGCTTTTCATCGTTCCATCTCATCTTGCCTTTGGTCAAGGAGGCAGTACCACAGGAATTGTTCCTGCTTTCACCTCAGTTTTATTTGAAGTGGAGATCGTTGAGGTTAACCCAAGAAGAGATTGAAAATAAGTATGATTAGTAGAATTATTTACCTCACTTTACTAGTAATTTTTTCCCTTAGTTGCACAAAGTCCATCGAAGACGAGAGGTTGGAAAAGGATAATGCTACCATTG
>CAZDXY010000142.1:0-7143 GCA_964509385.1 uncultured Rikenellaceae bacterium | reverse complement strand
GAGAGGGTCGTTACTATGCAGACAAGGAGAGTTTAGCCAGCATGAGAATCAATGGTCAGATATTATTTCGTTACTGCAACGAGGATGGATTGATCTCAGAAGTTGTGAATCCTAACGGTTCATTAGAGAATATTGCTGGAGTATGTAACGAAAATTTCAACGTTTATGGCATGATGCCTCACCCCGAAAGAGCAGCAGATGATGAGTTAGGAAATACAGATGGAAGGTTAATTTTCGAATCTTTGATTCGTTTTATTAAGGATAAAGTATAATTCTTATTCCGTCACTGAATCATTCCCCATAAACTTAGTTTTTATCCAGCGAGGGAAAATAATTGCCCCAATTAGCAGGTAAGGGTAATAGGTGGTAAGTCTCCAAACCAAAGCCATTGCTATTGCTACCGTACCAATTATTGCTGAATCCACAGGGATAAATTCCCCTAAATACCGGGTAAAAACAAATTCAGCAAAACCGCTTCCGCCTGGTGTTGGGCTCACCAGCATCATGATCCACATTACCAATTGCCGTGCAAAGATTAGTACATGATCGGAAACACTGAAAAATGCGAGCAGCAGTGCGTTAACAACCCAGTAGCGCGACGTCCATGATAGAGCCGTTGCAATAAAGGACTTCATCCAAAAAGAGAAAGGTTTTGCCTTGAATTCCTTCGAGTTTTTGATGATCTCAGTTCCTGCATCGTTGGCACCATGTTTCCACCGTCTTAGAATTGGTAGTTTAAAAACCATTAGCATCAACCACTTTAAACCCCTTGGATTTATAAACAATCCGTAGCTTAGGACTATGACGTAAAGAAGTTTTAAACTATAACCGACAAGAGCAAATGTTAAAAGTTCGTTGGCAAACGAGAGTTCTCCTTCAATGCCCCCAAGGCCAAAAAGTATTTTATGTTTAACAAATATGAGTAAAATTGGGAACATGATGATAAAGTATAGTTCATCCAATAAAGAGGTAGCCATAACAATAGCTGAACTCCTTCCTAAGCTGATGCCCTCCTTGGTAACGTAAAGAATTGCCACACTGGTTCCCCCAATGGCAGATGGAGTGATTGCCGAGGTGAATTCCCAAAGCATTATAACCCTAAAGGCTTGACGAAAGGTTAATCTTCCTTCGGATAGTATTAGTATTCTGATTATATAACCAATATCACGGAAAGCCATTAAAGCCAAGGCAACTAAAAACCAGAGGAAACTCCATTTGGCCATGCTTATGTATGTGAATACCTGTGGATTGAATTCTCTGTAAAACAAAAATAGAACAACACCAAGTCCAATGATTGTGGGGTATATAGCTCTACTAAGCTTAATTTTACTTAGAGGATTATCGGTAGGCTCTATTTTGCTTTTTTTCATATGTTTTTCTCTAGTTCAAATTTAGAAAAAATGCACGAAAGAGATGGTCTTTATAAAAATATAATGAAAAAGTCAGTGTTAATCTCACTGACTTTTCAATAATACAGTTCGTTGTTGTCTTGAATTTATTGTAGCTTAAAAGTAACAGGAAAGGTAAATGTTACTTGGGCAGGTTTTCCACGTTGCATTCCCGGAGACCATGCTGGAGACGATGAAACAACTCTTTTGGCTTCCTCCATTAGCAACCTATCTGTTGCTGACAAAAACTCAACATTCTTTACAGTACCATCAAAGTCGATCATGAACTTAAGGTAAACTCTTCCCTGTATACCATTCCGTGCAGCTTCTTCGGGGTATCTAAGATTATTGGCTACCCATATAGTGAATGAGTTTTGGTCGCCTCCCATAAAAGTAGGTTTTTTCTCAATTTGAAAAAAGGGAATGGGTTCATCTAAATCAGGCTCGTCTTCAATTAAAAACTTGATATCCTTAAGTATATCATCATTGGGTTCAATAAAGATATCTGTGTTTTCAGGAATATCAACAATGTCATCGTGGATGATAATCACCTCTGGAATCCTTAATTTTGGAGGAGGGGGTACTAATTCATCAGGTCTTGTAATAAGGATTTCTTCACTGGGTATTTCTCCCAAGTTAGCATTTCGAGAAATAATTTTTATGTCTCTGGTAGAATTCCATTCAAAGGCAGTTAGAGTTATGCAAAGTGCAAACACCAACCCAACCTCGAAGAAGAGAAACTTTTTCCCTTCTAAGTCCGATTTTTTACTTTTTGTTCTCATTGCATTAAGTTTTGGGGTTAATACTAATGAGGCTTCTTATCATATTAAACGAAAAAGCCTTTGTAATAGTGATACAAATGGGGCTTTTTTTTCATAAAAAAATGGGAAAAATTATGGATCTGTAAAGAGAATGTTTTGTTGTTTTCTACAAAGCCTCATTGCTAATAGGAAGCAGCACTTTTGCAGTAGTTCCTTGACCTTCTGCGGAGTAGTATTCAATGGAACCATTCAGCTCTTTGATAATTTCATATGTAATGGAAAGCCCCAAACCTGTTCCTTTACCTGGATCTTTTGTTGTATAAAATGGATCGAATATTTTTCCTAAAGCATCCTTGCTTATCCCTTTACCAGTATCGTTTATTGTTATTTCAAGAAACTGATCATTCAACTTAGTAGAAATGGTGATTATCCCAATTTCCTCTATTGCTTGAACGGCATTAGTTAAAATGTTAAGAAATGCATGGTTTAGTTTCCCAATGTTACAGTATAGAGTAAATGATTGATCAGAATAATTCTTTACTACCTGAATTTTCATTTTAATCTGGTTATGTAAAATTATCAGGCAATCGTCAATGATGGAATGAACATTGCAGTATTCATTGGTGGCATCGGATTGTCTGTTAAACGATTTTGACTATTTTCTATCATTGAAATTCGACTTATCACTTCAGTAATGGCCAGCTCAAAAAAAAGGGAAAAAATTTTAATCTTCGTAAAGTTTTTATTGTAACTTTCCTGTTTATTAACCACCGTAGTATGAAACGATATTTATCCAAAGCATTAGCCTTTGTAGTATTGACTTTGCTGAGTTTGTCTATCCAGCAAACTTTTTCACAGGATGGCAATCCTTATCTCACCCATTTTAAGCTTCCTCCTGGCATTAGTAATCAAAACTGGGGTTTTGAGCAGGGTGAAAATGGATTAATGTATATCCTAAACCGTAAAGGAGTATTCTCTTTTGATGGGTTACAATGGGAAAACCTTGGAATTTCAGGTAGACCTATTGCCATAGCATTTTCAGGAAAACTATTTTTTTGTTCCGACAAGGGAGTAGGCTATTTGAATCTGACTCAGGAAGGAACCTTTCAGCAGCAATTAATACTTGAAGCCAGCGGGAATAATTTTTTTTACAAGTTCAATAAAATTTCAAATGGATTGCTTGTTGTTTCTCCTTTAACCATTTGCCGAATAAACACTGAAGATGAAATATCCGTTGATACCCTTTATCATGAATCTCGCCCTGAAGTTTTTATCTCCGATTTTTTCCAGCTAAATGGGGCAATGTACCATGTTAAAAACAGAGCACTTGTTTATCTGAATAAACCTGATGGTGGTTACGAGATGCTCACAGGGCTTCCCATGAAGGAGGATATGATCTTTTCGTTTATACATGGTGGATATGCCTTTTTCGGTTCAAACGCAAATAAGCTGTATCGATTTGATGGCAAAAGGCTTACTCCCTTCCTCATTAAGGATCAGAATTATATCAATGCGAGTATTTTAAATGGAGGGAGATCAGTAAATGACACAACCTTTGCCCTTTCTACCCATAATGGGGGACTTCTGTTGGTTAACTCAAAGGATGGCTCTACCAGAAATGTTTTAAACTATTTCAATGGATTAGCCGATGATGAGGTGTATTCACTAGGAATGGATAGAGATGGAGGACTTTGGATCTCCCATGGCATGGGTATTACTCGTGCAGACCTAAGATTACCCATCAGATCTTACAGTTATTACCCTGGTTTGAGAGGAAGCATCCTTTCTTGCATCGAATATGGTGGTAAAATTTTTGTTGGATGCAGTGAAGGGCTTTTTTATTTAGCAGAGATTCGGGACTATAAATCCAAGGATGTAGTTGTAAAACAAAAAAGCAAGCCCGAAGAAAAAAAATCCGAACCTCGGATTGAACTCCAACCGCAGACTGAACAAACTGTTGAGGAAAAGAAAAAGAGTTTTATTTCCCGATTATTTACTAGACAATCCGATGATATAAAAGACGAAACTATTGATGAAAGGAAAACAAGTCAGGTAAGTGTTTCTTTCGAAGAGGCTGAAATACCCATAGTAAAAAGAAGAATTTATGAATTACAATCTGTAAGCCATACCTTCAAACAGATCTCTGGTATTCAAGGGAAGGTTCGACAGCTAATCCAACACAATGGATCTCTTTATGCAGCTACTAACCTTGGTCTTTATGAAGTCCTCGAAGATAAAGCTTTGAGAATCTTTCCGAATCTAAATATCATTTTTATTGAGACAGATCGACTTAATAAGGACAACCTTCTAATTGGAACAGATAATGGCGCTTACATAGCCACAAAAAAAGGAGGCAGATGGGTACGTACCAATCTGTTTACTCTTGAAAATCAAATGGTAATCAGCATATTAGGGTTGGGTAACGATAGCTATATTGCAACTACAGAGTTTGATGTTGTATTCATATCAAGGGTAGAAAATGGTAAGTATCAAAGCAGTGTTATTCCTGTTCCTGGAACTGAATACGGATCTCCAGTTGTACGCTGGGTAAATGGAAAAATAAAAGTATTCACTTCAAATACAATTTTCAATTTTAATCCTGTTAACAAAGAGTTAATCGTCGATGATTCCATTACAGAGGATCATTCTTTTGGAGTACATTTTTTTCAAAAAGGGGTTACTTGGATAAACAGGAAGAGTATATGGAACTGCCTGTCGGCAGATGAACAGGAAATTATTTCAGCGAACCAGTTTCTAAGTCTTCTCGATAATCCAAATCATATTTACTTGTCCGACAAGGGAGAAATGTTGATTGTTAATGCATACAATCAGCTATTCAGAATACCCTCTGAGCAATCTCATGCTGCTGAGCGGACAATAAGCCTATTTCTTAAGGGAATTACGGGCAAGCATGGAGTGCAGCTTGATCCAAAAGATATTGAGTTGGATTATGCAAATAATTCTCTTATAATTAAGATAAGCGCTCCAACATTCTTAAAAGAGGGATCGATACAGTTTCAATATCAGATTTCTGGACTAACCGATAGGTGGTCGGAATGGTCGAATGATCCAGTACTTGATTTTCCCTATTTCCCTTCAGGAAATTATACCATTAGCATTAAAGCTAAAGATATTCTTGGGAATACAAGCGAAACCCTTAGCTTGTCATTTGAAATCAAACCTCCATTTTGGCAGACACTCTGGTTCTATGCAATTTGTGGAATAATTGTACTCTTGCTATTTATCTTTACTGTTAAACTTAGGGAGCGAAATCTGAAGCGAGAGAAGGAAATTCTTGAACAGAAGGTTAAGGAACGAACCAAGACCATTGAGGAACAAAAGGAGGTGCTTAAAAAACAACGCGATGATTTAGCGAGATATAACGAAGAAATACTTCAGCAGAAAGAAGAAATAGAAGCACAGCGGGATGAGATAGAAGTTCAAAGAGATCAGATATTTAAACAGAACGATGAGATAACCAAGAGTATTACCTATGCCCGCAGAATCCAATCGGCGGTAATGCCTTCGAAAGAAATGATAAAAAGTTTTTTTGGCAACTATTTCTTATTGTTTCGGCCACGGGATATTGTAAGCGGCGATTTTTACTGGATGACGGAGAGAGATGGGAAGGTACTTGTGGCTGCATCTGACTGTACCGGACATGGTGTCCCAGGTGCCTTTATGAGTATGATGGGGGTATCGTTTTTAAACGATATTGTAAATGTTGCAGGAGTTACACAACCTGATTTAATCCTTAATGAGTTACGGCATAAGATAAAATCTAACTTCAAGCAAACCTTTGGCGAAAGTGAAACGCGCGATGGGATGGACATTGCCGTCTGCGTTCTTGATATTCAAGCAAAAAAAATTCAATTTTCAGGAGCTTACAACCCCATGTACTTAATTAGAAAAGGGGAGTTGACAGAATTTAAGGGCGACAAGATGCCGGTGGGTACTCATATTAAAGAGGTAACGTTTTCTCTACACGAAATTGACATTAAATCAGGAGATTGTATTTATATTTTTTCTGACGGTTATGTTGATCAGTTTGGTGGAGATGAGGGGAAAAAATTTATGGCAAAGCCATTCAAAGAGCTGCTGATAAGTGTTAATGGTAAACCTATGCCCGAGCAACAAAAGATACTTGAAGATACTCTGGATAAGTGGCAAGCTGCCTTGGATCAGGTTGACGATATTCTGGTTATAGGTATTTGCATTGAATAGCAATAACCCAAAGCAAAAGTTATTTTTAATTATGAAAAAAAAAGAGCCGAGTTATTTCGGCTCTTAATATGTAGTGATATTATATTATTATAGGATGTGGTACGTAACTGCAACACCAACAGTAACAACTGAGGCCATTACCATCAGTTTAATGAGTATGTTTAGGCTTGGTCCAGACGTGTCCTTAAAGGGATCACCAACTGTATCACCGATAACGGTTGCTTTGTGAGCATCGGAACCTTTTCCGCCCATGTGACCTTCCTCAACATACTTCTTGGCATTGTCCCAAGCGCCACCCGCGTTGGCCATAAAAATGGCAAGCGCAAATCCGCTGGAAATTGTTCCAAGCAATAGTCCAGCAATTCCGGGAACACCGAAAACCAATCCTACAACAACTGGAATTAGAAGTGCGATTAATGAAGGTGTAAGCATTTCTTTCTGAGCACCTTTGGTGGATATCTCCACGCAACGAGCATAGTCGGGTTCGGCGGTTCCCTCCATAATTCCGGCAATGCTCTTAAACTGACGGCGAACCTCATCAACCATCTTCTGTGCTGCACGCCCAACGGCGTTCATGGTCATTCCGCTGAAAAGGAACACAGCCATAACGCCGATAAAAACCCCCACAATTACCATAGGGTTCATCAGGTGAATCTTATAATGCTGAACAAAGTCAATAAACTCTGCCTTAATGGCCGGAACGCCATTAATTAGCTCGTTGGGCTTATCGAGGAATTTAACGTACATCATCCGGATCTCCTCAAAGTATG
>CAZDXY010000141.1:0-7729 GCA_964509385.1 uncultured Rikenellaceae bacterium | reverse complement strand
AGAACAAATATATAAAAATAAAATACGAAATACCAAACAGCCCTGAAAATTTTTTATCAAAATATATCACTTATTTATAAAGTAATTTGAGATAATATTAACAGATTTCTATAGTTTCAATTAAGGATGATTTTTTTATGATACATGAATAATGTTAGGATATTCAAAAATGATGATTTGTGAAAATGATTCTGGTTTAAAAAAGGATCTATCATTTAAACTTTTTTTTCTTGCTGCCTGAATAAATACTAAATCGTTGATATTTACACTCAATGGGCCCATTGAATAGGGTCATAGTCTTTGAAGGGTGTAAGCCAAAGTTTTTAAGAGCATCCCGATTACCGCTAATCAGCCAGATATCATACCCTGAGTAACGTTGCTTAAAACAATCGCCTAATTGTCGGTAAAACACATCCAGTTGATTTTGGCGAAGCCTTTCACCGTAGGGCGGGTTGGTGATCATAATACCAGGTGCTTGAGGTGGTTCAAAGTCGAATATAGACTGTGATTTTAGCTGGACAAATTTTTGAAGCCCCGAATTGCGTAGGTTGTCAGAAGCAATACTTACCGCATTCTTTGAAATATCCCCACCTACGATTACAGTATCTGAATCTTTTTCATGGCTATCGTCATTAAAAACCTTTTCAAAGATGGCTTTGTCAAAATCGAGCCAATTTTCAAATCCAAACTCTTTGCGGAAAATTCCTGGTGCAATACCCTTTGCCAGAAGTGCTGCCTCTATTAGAATTGTGCCGGATCCGCACATGGGATCAACAAAAGGAGTCTTTCTATCCCAGCCTGATAGTAGAATTAGCCCTGCGGCCAAAACCTCATTTATGGGAGCAACGTCCTGATGTAATCGATACCCTCTTTTATGCAACGATTCGCCCGATGAATCAAGAAGTATGGTGCAGTCTTGGTTTGAGATGTGAATGTGTATCTGTATATGGGGTTTTTGAGGATCCACGAAGGGGCGTTTTCCAAATCGATCACGAAAGTGATCTGCTATGGCATCTTTAAGCTTAAGCGCAATAAAGTGCGAATGGGTGAAAACTTCTGAATTGACTACGCTATCCACAGCAAATTTCTGCGATAGATCCATTACTGATGTCCAGTCAAATTTTTTTGCCAGACCATATAGCTCATCCTCGTTTTTTGCCTTAAAGTGGTAAATTGGCTTTAGGATTCTTGTGGCAGTATGTGTTTGAAAATTAGCCCGGTAAAGTGTTTCAATGTTCCCAGTGAATTTTACTGCCCGGCGATCAATCTCAACATTTTCTGCGCCAATGGTTTTTAGCTCATTAGACAAAATTTCTTCAAGCCCATGAAGGGTTTTTGCTACGAATTCGAACTTTTCTGTCATTTAAATAGCTGCTAAGATTTTGTAATTCAACAATGTGCTTATAACCGGAATATTATCTTTTCTTAGCTTTTGTAATAAGCGGTTTGCCACCTTGTGTTTTCTTCGAAAAAATGGAGAGTATTTTTTCCGCATCGTTGTATGGAACAGTTACGAAGGAGAAATCATCGTAAACCCCAATGTCGTCAATTTTATTATCGGGTATGTTGATCTCTTTTCTTATCAATGATGATATTTTTCGGGGAGTCATCCCATCGCGTTTGCCAAGTGCTATGAATAGACGGGTTGTTCCTTTTGTGTCAACTTTAAAGCCTCTAATCTCAGGGTAATTCCTTTCTTCCAGCTGATTTTTAAAGGCCATACGCAGCAATGCGGCAAGCGCAATTTCAGGGCTATTGACCTCGAGTAGGTTCTCAGCCATTCCTAGATAATCAATATATGTCTGATTGGTAACAATGGATTGAAGATCTTCCCTGATCTTTGCCTTCTTCATTTCAATAACATCTTGCACTCCGGGCAACATCTCTTTACGAATGTTTGATTTCATGAATTTCTGGAAGTACAAGAATTTTCTGTACTCATCGGGAGTGATAAAAGTTATTGCTGTTCCTTCCTTACCGGCTCTGCCTGTACGCCCAACCCGGTGAATATACGATTCAGGATCTTGCGGTAAGCTGTAGTTTATAACATGCGTTAGGTCAGAAATATCAATTCCTCTGGCTGCAACATCGGTTGCCACTAGTATATTTATGTGCTTATTTCGAAATTTTTTCAGAGTTTTTTCTCTCTGAGCCTGTGAAATATCGCCATGAAGCCCTTCGCTTGAATAACCTCGCTCTATAAGTTTTGACGCTAATTCGTCAACATCAACTCTTGTTCTACAAAAAACTAAGCCATAGAATTCAGGTTCGATATCGATTATTCGAGTAAGGGCATCAAATTTATCAGACTTGCTAACTTCAAAGTAGATTTGATCGGTTAAATCAACGGTTCGATGTTGCTGTCCAACCATTAATTTTTTTGGGTCTTTCATAAACTTCCCTGCCAGTTTAACTATCCTATCGGGCATTGTGGCAGAGAATAGGAGCATTCTTTTTTGGTCGGTAGTATGGCTTAATATTTCCTCAATATCTTCAATAAAACCCATATTAAGCATTTCATCTGCTTCGTCGAGAACGGCCCATTCTATAGTGTTAAGTTTCAAATCACCACGTTTTATAAGGTCTAGGATTCGTCCGGGGGTTCCAACAACAATATCGGTACCCTTTCTCAATCGGCGTTGTTGCTCGGATATGGATTGACCACCGTATAGGGTATTAATGGCAATGTTCCGATTGCCTCGGAACGATATTAATTCATCGGTAACCTGAAGAGCCAATTCTCTTGTGGGTACAAGGATAAGCGCTTTTACAACACCTTGTTTACTGCCAGTAAAACTCTCCAGAATGGGAATCCCAAAGGCGGCTGTTTTTCCTGTGCCGGTTTGAGCTTGCCCAATAATATCAACGCTTTCGTTCATCAGCACTGGTATGGCAAGTTTCTGAATTGGAGTTGGGGTTTCGAACCCCTTTTTTGCAATGGCTATCATCGAATCATCGGAAAAGCCAAATTGCATGAATTCTGATTGTTCTTTCATTGAATGAATTGTGTTAAAACAATTTTGACCACAAAAATACGCCTAATTCCAATTGCAACCAAAAAACTGTAACAATAATAAACCAACTAATGGATTGATTTCTACAATCTTTTATTGTAAAGCATGGTTAATAATGGTCTTATTGCAACCATTATAATATGTACTTTAGCCGAAGGGGGAGGTTAGGTTATTCTTTGACAAGATACTTATAGTTATTCCAATTTTTTAAAACATCTATAGCTTTTTGTAAGGCCTTGTTGTTTTCATTAATTATTTGAAAATAGTAGTTTGTAGAAAAAAGATTTTGAGCTATGAGACCTTTGAGCTGTAAGCTCAACTCTCCCAGCGAAGTTTCGAGACCAATTGAATCGGGTTTAAGTCCTTGCTTATCAGCAAAATCAACAAGTTTTTCGATGGTATGATTATCAATAACGAAATTCTTGTTAAACTTGTCAAAATTTTGGTATGTGTTTTTCAGATATTCCCGATTCTCATCGATGTAAGACAGGACAAACTGATTTATGATTCCTCTTCGTACGAGTTTTCCATAATAGTTAGAATAGAAACTGGTATCGATGGGAACGAAGAAATCGGGCATAATACCTCCACCACCATATACAAGTTTTTTGTTTTGTAGGGTATAGTATTTCAGTGAATCGGGAAAAGATATACTATCCTGATTAAAAAGTTCGCCCTTCTGGTAACGACTTGAAAAATCTCTGTAATAGATTTCTAATTCTCCAAAATCGTATGGTTTTTGTATTACCCTTCCGGTTGGGGTATGGTATCGGGCAACGGTTAACCTGATCATTGAACCATCGGGGAGGCTCAATTGATTTTGAACTAGTCCTTTGCCAAACGATCGTCTTCCAATTATGATACCTCTATCCCAATCCTGAACAGCACCGGCAACAATTTCACTTGCCGAAGCAGATCCTTCATCCATAAGAATAATCAACCTGCCTTTTTTAAACTCACCCCGTTTGGTTGAAATAAAATCGTAACGTGGTGAATTTCTTCCTTCTGTGTATACAATCAACTTGTCCTCATCCAAAAAATGCTCCGAAAGGGCAACAGCTGCATTCAGAAAACCGCCACCATTTCCACGAAGGTCGAGGATAAGGTCGCGCATTTTTTCCTTTTTTAGCTTTTCAAGAGCTTCGAGGAATTCATCTTCTGTGGTAAGCGAAAAGCGGTTTAGCTTAATGTAACCTATTCGTGAGTCAATCATGTAAGCTGCATCCAAACTATAAATTGGTATTTTGTCACGGGTAATAGTAAACTCAAGTATTTCGGTAAAACCTCTTCGTAGAACTTGAACAGATACCTTGGTGCCCTTATTGCCACGAAGTAATTTGATCACATCGGAGTTTTTAAGTCCAACACCAGCGATATTTTCACCCCCAACATTGATAATCCTATCACCTGCAACAATCCCAACTCTTTCGGAGGGTCCCCCAGGTATCGGATTTACAACTAACAAAGTATCGTTAAGAATATTAAACTCTATTCCAATGCCCTCGAAGTTTCCTTCAAGGGGCTCATTCATCGCTTTAACATCGTCCTTGGAAATATAAACCGAATGAGGATCAAGGTTTTTTAGAATTCCAATAATAGCCTCATCTACAAGATCATCTACGTCAATAGTGTCAACATAGTCGTTTGATACGTACTGAAGAAAACGATAAATTTTAAAAAGGCTAAGATTGGATGATAGCTGGGCTTTTCCCGGAAAAGGAATTATCCCAAGAATAAAAACAATGATTATTGAGGTTACATAACGACGAATCATAAAATGACAATTTAAAAATGTTTTTGGGAGATTGATCTCACCACCGAATTAATAACGTATTAGTAACGAAAAAGTTTTAGTGATTATTCCCATTCAATTGTTGCAGGTGGTTTTGAGCTGATATCGTATACAACTCTATTAATACCTTTAACCCTATTGATAATCTCATTTGATATTTTAGCCATAAACTCGTAGGGAAGATGATACCAGTCGGCAGTCATCCCGTCGGTAGAAGTAACTGCTCTTAAGGCAACAACAAATTCGTAAGTACGTTCATCTCCCATAACACCAACAGTTTGAACAGGTAGGAGCATGGCACCCGCTTGCCATATTTTATGGTAAAGGTCAAATTCATGAAGTCCTTTCACAAAAATTGAATCAGCCTCCTGTAATAACCTAACCTTTTCCTCAGTAACTTCTCCCAAAACTCTAATGCCTAATCCAGGACCTGGGAATGGATGGCGACCTAAAATTGCCTGGGGTAGCCCCAGCTCATTTCCCACACGTCGAACTTCATCCTTGAAAAGCAATCGAAGGGGTTCAACCACTTTAAGGTTCATTTTTTCGGGTAACCCCCCAACATTATGGTGAGATTTAATGGTAGCCGATGGGCCATTAACCGATACAGATTCTATTACATCTGGATAAATTGTGCCCTGTGCAAGCCATTTAACATCAGTGAGTTTTTTTGCCTCGTGTTCAAAAACTTCTATAAAATTTTTACCAATACTTTTCCTCTTCAACTCAGGATCGGATATCCCCTTTAGATCGTTGTAAAATTTTTGCTTGGCATCAATGCCAATAACATTCAGCCCTAGATTTTTGTACGAATCGATAACCATTTCAAACTCATTCTTACGGAGTAATCCGTTATCAACAAAAATGCAGGTAAGGTTCTTTCCAATGGCTTGATGTAAAAGCATGGCGGCGACTGAACTATCCACCCCACCTGAGAGACCCAGAACCACCTTATCATTTCCCAACTTATTTTTAAGGATATCTACAGTTTCTTCAACAAAGGATGCAGGTGTCCAATCCTGATTACATTTGCAAATGTTTACAATAAAATTTCGGAGCATGGTTAGCCCTTCGGTCGTGTGGTAAACTTCGGGATGGAACTGTATTCCATAGGTTTGTTCGTTATTCACTTTAAATGCTCCAACTTCAACATCATTTGTCCCAGCAATAATCTGGAAATCACTTGGAACAACAGTAATGGTATCCCCGTGCGACATCCAAACCTGGGTTTGCCCTGTTATCCCTTTAAAAAGAGGAGAGTCATTTAATGGTATCGATAACATTGCTCTGCCGTACTCCCTTATTTTTGAAGGGGTTATTTTACCTCCTGAATTTTTTGCAATTAGTTGAGCTCCATAGCAAACTCCAAGTAAGGGGATATTTGCTTTTATTGAACCAAGATCGGGATTGGGAGCATTAGGATCGTGAACGGAGAAAGGGCTTCCGGATAGGATGACCCCTTTAATATTTTCGTCGAGCTCTGGGTAATTATTATAAGGGTGTATTTCGCAGTAAACGTTAAGTTCGCGGATTCTTCTTGCAATTAGCTGTGTGTACTGCGAACCAAAGTCGAGAATTAATATTTTATTGTGCATGGAGAGTTGGCGTTATTTAATGGGTGTAAATTTACGTTTTTTTAGTCTATAAAACCGAAAGCACTTGTTATATATCTTAGGTTCATTGAGAATCTTTTTTTATTGGAACAGAAAATACTGAACCATCATTGGCTGGGTAGGTTTCTGGAAAAATGTTTCGGGCTTCCTCTACTAATTGGGATATATCCTTATATCTTGATGAGAAGTGTCCAATTATAAGTTTTTTTGCGCCAGCCATTTTGGCAATTGTTGCCGCTTGGATTGCTGTGGAGTGTCCGGTGGCTTTTGCCATTTTTGCCAAATCATTGCCAAATGTGGCTTCATGGTATAAAAGATCAACTCCCTCAACCATTTGAGCAAGTTTTTCGAAGTAGCGTGTATCAGAACAGTAAGCATATGATCGTGGCAAAGAGGCAAAGTATGTTAGTTCGTGATTTGGAATAATTCTTCCCTCAGGAGTATGATAATCACCACCCTCTTTTATTTTTATGATCTCAGCAAGAGGTATCGAATATCTTTCAATAAGATCCTTTTTAATGTTTGGGTATTTCACCGTTTCGCGAAAAATAAAACCATTGGAAGTTATTCGATGCTTTAGGGGAATACTCTCAACCATTATGTCTTCGTGCTGATAAATAACTTTTTGTTTTTTGGCATCTAGTGCCCTAAATCGAATGGGATATAACAGATCGTTAATGAAAAATTTGATGTTCTGTTTAAGAATAGGTTCCAAAGGAGCATGAGCGTAAATGGTAAGTTCTTTTTTTCGGTTAAGCAGATTGAAAGTTGAAAGCAGTCCAACCAAGCCAAGTACATGATCGCCATGCAGGTGAGATATGAATATGGAATCAATTCTAGAAAGCTTGGATTTAAACCTTCTGAGTTGAATCTGTGTGCCTTCGGCGCAGTCTATTAAAAACAACCGCTCATGTGCATTGAGCACATGAGCGGAGGGGAAACGTTGTGAAGTTGGCAGTGCGCTGCTACTTCCTAGAATAGTTAAAGAAAAAGTCACTATTGACGTTCACTTTCTGCTTTCCTAATTATTTCAGTCGCTTCGTTTCGCGAGTAGGCTATGTTTAGCACAGTATCTAGTTGCGAAATGGTAATTAGTCTTTCAACGGCATCAGTAAGCCCAGTGAGCACAAATGTACCATTAGCGTTTTTACATAATCTGTTAGCAACAAGAATGGCACTTAAACCAGAAGAATCGCAATAACGACACGATGAAAGATCGAGTACGATGTTCTTTTCTCCATTTCCTGATATAAGTACCAACTCCGATTTAAGACTTGGAGCAATGTTGGTATCCAACTTTTCTTCAAGAA
>CAZDXY010000140.1:0-7783 GCA_964509385.1 uncultured Rikenellaceae bacterium | reverse complement strand
GTTAAAGGTTCTTGACTTCCAATAAAATCCACATCCAATTCTTTTTTCCTTGTTCTCATTTTTATTGGTTTTTAAAGTATGTTTTGTAATCTTTTAATATTAATAAATAGATGATATTGAATCTGTTAGAGAAACAATCCTAATTCCTGTTCAGAATCATCTAAGTATAAAATATTAAAAAGAAATCGTCTGATTAATAACATCTTAATGTTGTTAATCTTAATGTTTTGAATGGATAAAGATTGGATATTTTTGTTGCTTGTAATTCTTTCTATTATTGCAAAATCAAGTCTATCCTGTAAATAAGTGGAAAGCTTCTTTTGGATTTCGTTTGCATGTTTTACAAAAGAGCAAATTCTTCCTGTTGATTCTAATCTCTTTTTTTCAAATACTATCTCCGTTTTTGTTACTCGGTCATTCCAAACAAAAATCTCAAATAACTTTCCGATTGGAAAGCAAATTGATAGTATTGAAAAGAGCAATATTCTATAAGCTATATTCATTTAGTTCTAATTTGCTTATTGCTTATGAACGTGTCTTTTTTGCATGACGCACAACTTGTTAATACATCCACTAAAAGCGTTCTTTGATAATATGTTACGTAAGCAGAAGTATAATTATGAAATGCATCTCAACAAATTTAAAGAATTTTGGGGAGGGAGGCTTTAGCATTGTCTGGTTTTTTAAAAAAAATGGAGAAGTTGAACGGAGGAGGGATGTGTTTTCGAACGGGCGATTGAAACCAGTTCCTCATCCCCCGTTGCTCCGAAACGAAAGTACGAAAAAGTTTGACTATTCACCAACCTACCCGGCTTAAATGCAACCCATGTTAGCGGGTGGGTTTTCTTTTTGGATTATTAATCTTTATTGGGTCTTGACGCGTATCAAAAATATCGGTAATCAGAACACCTTCTATAACTTTCTTATATACAATCTTATAATTGTTGTTAACTAAATATCTGTGTCCTTCTTCAATTTGTAATAAAGTTTCTTCAATTTGTCCTGACTCTGGATGATTAATAAGTTGCCTTGTGGCTATAAAAATATTTTCTTTAATTTTTCGTGCAATTATTTCATTTGCAACTTCTTTGTAGTAATCATAAATATCTTTGAGTGTTTCAGAGGCAAAGTCTGACCAAATAACTTTCATTAGACTACCACTTTTGAGATTCTATTTCTAGCTGTTCCTGAGTCTTATGTTTACCAGCAATGTAATCCTTATTCGATTTTCTTGCCCTTTCAATCAATTGTTTTTCAGTAAATGGTTTAAATGCCTTTTCTCTAACATCTTTAGTCTTAAAGATTGCCTCTTCAATTTTCTTAAATTCATCTTCATCTTGAAGATGTATTAGAAATTCAATGGCGTTTAACTTTCTAGTTTGTAAATCCATAGCGCTTACAATTTGTTTTCAAAGATACTAATTATCTATAGAGATAAACGAATTTTAGGCGGATTTGTTCCATTAAACCTTGCCGCTAACTTGCATATATATTCATTAAAGTGAGCTTTTACAAAACATTTTGCTAGTAAGCAATTGAAATGCTTCCCAACAAATTTAAAGTATTTTGGGGAGGGAGGCTAAGAAATGGCTGTTTTTTATAAAAGTGGAGAAGAGGAACGACTGGTTGGTTACACCCCTTGTTGTGCATTTTAGTGCTTTTAGTATTTGAATTCAACGTCAAAGTCAACTTCAGGTTTGAAATTCTCTTTTTGCCAAATGAATAAATTCTTATCCTCAATACTAATTTTACTATCTGGGGTAATTGAAAAACTTATTATTTCCATTTTTTTGTCTGTCAATAGCTTGTATTCTCCACGTTTTAATGGTTTCTTCCAGAAACTAGTAGTTGTTAAAATGTACTTGGCTTTATTAGATTTTAAGGGTTGACTATAAGTTATATACAATTGAGTCTGATTTGAAATAATTGTCTTAAATATTATAGATGAATAATTTAAAGTAATATTATAGGGAATAGTATCTGATGTATTAGTGCTTATTACACTTATGTCATAAGGTTTTCCGTAAATACTTTCGATTGGGAAAGGGTAAATTAGCATGTACTCTTTTTCTTCGGGGGCAGAAAAGAAATAGAGACCTTTCACAATAAAGGTGCTGTCGGTTATTTCAAAAGTGATGTCTTCTTCATCAAACGATAGTAAACTTTGAGAGTAAGATGATTCAATGTATAAACTATGAATAAGCAACACAATAAAAGCAAACTTTCTCATTTTACTACGATTAATTTTTTCGTGGTAAGAATTCTATCATTTGAGAAAAGTGTACAAATATAAACCCCTTGACTTAACCAACTACAATCGTATCTTAACTTATTGGAAAAAATCGGGAATGAATCAATCTTTTTACCATTGATGTCAAATATGGAAATATTTAAGTTTGAAGGGGGATTAATATTTTGATCAACAATAAAATAGGTGAACTCTTTTGCTGGATTTGGATAGTTGTTCAACAAAACTTTATGCAGAGAATTATTTTCGATAGAAGAAATGGTAATTCGGAAATCAATTTTTATGCTGTCATCTTCGTTCACTTCAATGTTAACTGGAAAAATGAGAAAAAGTTCTGTCTGAGATGGAGATTCAAAAATCCTTATTTTTGATATGCTGTAACTTCTTGATGTAATTTCTGCGCAGTAAAAACCAAAGTCATCAATATTTGTTTGACCTGATAGTCCTTGGGCTTGCTGTATTTCTCTTGAATACCCTTCATTTATATAGAAGTACTTATTACTTAAAATCTCGTTATCAAGATCGTAAAAATAGCCGTAGATTTTCCCAGTAGCACCTAAAAAACTATTGACTTCACCTATTGTCGGATTGTTTGTTTTAAAGGAAGGCCCATCAATGAAATACCTTGAAATAGATTGACCATATTGAATGTTGTGAAGGTAAGAGCCAGGGATATCACCCACAATAATACTATCAACAAACAAGCTGCCAAATGAATATGAAACTAATTTGATGATATCCATTTCTTTATTCAGATAAATGGGATTTTTTAAATTGTTATTTGTTATTACATTAAATATAGTTGTATCTAAGAATTGAACAGTTGCACTGCCAGAAATAGTCTCAATTCTTATGCTGTCCATATAATTCAATATTCCGAATGCATAATATGGCTCAACAAATTCTAATGCCCATTCATTAGGAGATTCAAATAAAATTTCATAAATATAAACACCTGTCATAACTGGGTTTGTATTTGAAATTTTAAAAGAAAACAGGAAAAAAAATATTATAACTATTCTTCTCATGGTTTATTAATTTTTATTCACATTCATAGCATTGTTCACAAAGGCTGGTTGGTTTCACCCCTTATTTGCAAACGTGCTATTTTTTGAGCAAATCAAATTTTCCTTTAATAAGTTCAACTATTTCATATTCATTATTACTTGGAATTGTAATATGCCAAAGAGAACCACTAAACTCCCCTTGAATTCTTTCTTCGTCTTCAAATGTTATTCTTAAGTTAAAAGATTCACCTGTTCCTGAGTATTGTGTATTACTTGTCCAGTTAGAAAAAACATAAAAATCTGAGTTATTAATAATAATATAAACTGCAATTGTGTCATTGGATGTGTAAATTCCACTGTCATTTTCTTTGTAATTTATGGTTATTACTTCTGTCATATCTTTATTAATACCCAATAATTGTGTATAAGAGAATATGTTATGCATTTTTTCAGCGTGTCCACCTTTGTAAATGTGTGTTTCATTACCCAACTTAAACTTTACAGTAAATATTTCATCCCTTTTTTCACAACCAATAATTATGAATAAAATAGTAAATAAACAAAATGCAATTCTTTTCATATTAAGCCTTTTTTGAATTATTTAAAATTTCAGTTATTCGATGTTTTTAAAAAAATCTTCATCGTTGAGAGTCTTGATGAGAGAAATGTCGTTTTGAATGTTTACTAACCTATTTATATACCGAATAAAAGTGTACTATAACAATACATTTAGCATGTACTTGTATAATTTTGAAATGCTTTTCAACAAATTTAAAAAATTTTGGGAAGGGAGGCTATAAAAAAGGTGTTTATTATGCAATTGTGCATCCCTAATGAACAAGTAGTTCCGATTGGTAAAAAATTAAAATTTATGGGGTAGAATGGTGTAGTCGGTAGTTTTTTCTGTTTTGTCTATCTTTTCTTTCTTTTCATTTCGTCTTGTCAATTTTCACATAGCCATCTATTCATCAGGTTGTTGACAATTAATGAGTAGCATAATAAAAACATTGCAGCTTCTAGAGCAAAAAGATTAAAGTTTGGGTTTACGGATAGTAAAAACCCTTACTATGTTAAAGCCAAAGAAAATATCTCCATTTAGCCATTCCCCCCGTGTTTCTGTAATAAACGCTCTTTCAAACATAGGTTGGGCATTAGTAAAGTGAAGTTGAAACACATGACCACCTGTTTCAATATCAAATCCTAAGGAAAGCATATTATTAAACTTTTTAGCTGTTTCGCTAGTTAAGAGTTGATAATACTCTGCATTAAAAGTAATCCGGTTTGTTAGCCTCACTCTTCCTCCATATCCAATGGCAAAAATGTCGTTAGGGTCAGCAATTTTCTCTACTAAATTTTTATGTACAAAGGTTGGTGTAATTTGAAACGATAATGTGTTAGAAAACTTTCTGGCAATAAGCACCTGGTGTACATATGAAAGGCGTGAACTAAAATAATTTTCTCGCTCAGGGTATCTCCATTCTAGGGAGTTCAAATAAATCCCTGAGAAAAGTGACACTGAAATGGGCATATTCATTGCACCACTACTTTGTCTAAGCAATTTATATTTCGCAAATCCATCGAAAGTTTTTTCAAACGAACTACGTCCAACAGCTATTGCTAACCTTTCAGTAAGGCCATATTCAAGCCCTAGTCTTATTGTAGATTGGTCTAATCCCCATAAATTATAAGGACCATTGTTAATGCTTCCAAAGTGGTGACTGATAACAAATTTTAGTTCTCCAAACGGAGGGTTTTCAACCGATTGGCCATTTACAATACGAGTTGTTTTGAATGTGGCAAAGGCGAATTCAGTAGTGGGTTCGTCGTCACCAAACAGATCGAAGAGATCTTGCGATTGAGCTACAGTACTCAGGAGCAAGAGAATTAGGGCTAATATGCCCATACGATAAGTTGGCATACTTACATTTTTTTAAGCAATACCTCAACAGTTATTTCAATTTCAGGTGATATATTTCGCGAAACTGCAGAAGGAATTGCAATATTATAATCAGCTAGTTTTATGTTGAAAACTGATTTGCCAATAATTTCATCCTTTTTAACCTCTAAGGTGCCATTTTGCTTAACTTTTTGGGTAGCATCCTTAATTGTAAGGTCGCCCTCAACTATGGTGCTGTAAATACCTGGTTTTGAAAAATCAATTTCGTTTAGGTTAACTATTTTACCTTGAAATGACGCATTTGGGTATTTATGTGACTCGACATAATTTTCATTAAAATGCTCCTGCATTAAAGCTTTCTCAAAATTAAAAGATCGCATAAGTAATCGAAAAACAAATTCACCGTTGCTAATATTTAAAGCGCTATTTACTTGTCTATTAATGGCTTCAATGTTTTCGAGGGGGGCTTCTGAGTAAAATCGAATGTAACCAGTTCGAGTAACGTAGTTCTGAGCTGTTAAACTAATTGCTAGCAAGAGCAATGACAATATTAAAACTAGTCTGGTTTTCATAGTTAATTTGTATTAGGTTGAATTTAGTAATAGCTATTTTAAAACTGAACAATGCTCAAGTATAACATCAGTACCCGTGAACCCACTGCAAAAGCCTTTGATAGTGACATCTTTACCTATGTCGCCATCGCTTAATGCACTATTGTGGTTATCAAGAAGAGTGCAGCGAATACCCTCTGGACCAAACATTCCATCGCCAAAGGCAAAAATTGCAAACACTCTGTCATCAGTAAATTCAAGATCATTTAGGATGCCTGTAATCTGAATAACTCTTGCATTGTATTCTTTTTCTGCAGCAACATGATCGTAAATAAAAGCTTTGTATAAGTTTTCTGCACTTATTGTAAAGTCTGGCTTTGCCCTCTCAAAGTTTGTATGCGGTTTATTATAAACAAAAAAGTATACAGCTGTTGCAGCGATAATTCCAAGAGTTGCGAGTGTTAGTAGAACTTTAGCCCATGTTTTCATATGCAATTGCATTGAATTGTATTAAAGTTTATTGTTCAGGAGCACCAGCATTTATCCAAGCATTAAGTTTAGCTATATCACAATCTGGTAGTTTATTTTGTCCCTTTGGCATGGGAGAATAACCAGGTAAATGATTGATTACCCCTCTAAATGTGCCATTGTTAACTATTATCATTAAACCCGAATAATTTGAAGTAATTACATTCCCTGACGGTGACGTTTGATTGTGACAAGAATTACACTTGCTTAGCATTATGCTATTAACAAAATTCTGGTATGATATGTTTAGCGTATCGCAATCGGCGACATCGCCGTATAGATGCTCTTCACTATCGTAATAGCAAGAATTTAGGCAAAAAATGCAAAGTGATATGCTAACAAAAATGTAAAATAATATTTTAGTTGTTTGGCATTTCATTGTCAATCCATTTTTGAATTTGATTTATTGCACATTCTGACATTGCATTACCCGATGGGGGCATTGGTGCATATCCCGCCAGACGAAGAATAGCTCCCATTAACCTTCCCGATTCAGCTGCCACTTGTACATGAGCATAACTAGATAGTAGTAAATTCCCTGATGGTGAATTTCCGCTATGACAACTTACACACCCGTAGTTTTGAAGGTTTGGGAATACCGTTTGTGAGAAGGTTACATTTTCAAGATCACAACCATCTTCAATGCATTCAAGGTTAAGAGCCCCCTGAGTAATCCACGTGAAAATCAATTGAATTTGTGTAGATGTAAGGGGTTCATTTGGGGAAGGAGGCATTCTTTTGTCAGGATCGTCCTCAACAAGCACTTCGTAAAGATCACTGCTTTCTGGGTTTCCTGGTCTAACATCGGCAGTTTGCATTACAGATTCATAATCTGTAAGCCTTACCCCATCTGCTTGAGTAATGGCATCATGACAACCAGAACGGGCACAACTAGCTGAAAGTAATGGCAATATATCTCGGTTAAAATATACTGTATCAGGATGGCAATAGCTAACAATTGGTTCATCAGGAGGTTTGATGGGTTCATGACGACAAGCCTTAAACAGTAAAAAAACAAGAACCCAAATTGCAATTACACCTAAAATTTTAATTTTCATAATGCTAGGCTTGAATTATTGAACAAATGTATTATTTTTTCAACTCTGCAAATTTTTTTAATGAAAAAAAATATTAAAGGGGTAAAATTTTTATTAAGTATTATTCTAATTAATTTTACTAAAAGCTGCTAATTCACTTAAAGTATTCTTTGATAATATGTTAGGTGAGCGGAAATACAATTATAAGATGCTTCCCATCAAATTTAAAAAAATTTTGTGGAGTGAACTTTAAATGGGTTAATTCTTTTACCTGATCAATAGTTTAACATACT
Organism: uncultured Rikenellaceae bacterium; assembly: GCA_964509385.1. GTDB lineage: Bacteria > Bacteroidota > Bacteroidia > Bacteroidales > Tenuifilaceae > MWFE01. Next base: position 222 of record CAZDXY010000140.1, on the reverse strand, counting down.
GAAAAACCGATTAATGATCAACGTATGAACTTGATAAAACCCATTAAACCCAGTATTATGTTAACTACACTGCATAAAAAAAGCCACCCGTAAGGATGGCTCTAGTATAAAGCAATGTGATGTGATGCTAGTCAATTAGCTCAACGTTTATGGCATTCAATCCTTTTGGTCCACGTTCAACGTCAAACCTCACCTTATCGTTCTCCTGAATTCTACTACTTT
>CAZDXY010000139.1:5323-7965 GCA_964509385.1 uncultured Rikenellaceae bacterium | reverse complement strand
GTACCTTTTGGGACTAAATATGCAGCAAAAAGCCTGCCGATTTTTCAGCAGGCTTAGAAGATTTTTCACTTTATTCTATCCATGGCAATATTAGCCAGTTTATCTGCTCGATTATTGCCCTCGTTATTTGCATGACCCTTACAATGGACAAAACTGATATCTGTGAATGAGTTTTTCAACTCCAAAAGTGTCTGCCACAATTCTTTGTTCTCAACTGGTTTTTTCTTGGAATTGCACCAGCCTTTTTGTATCCAGCCATTTATCCATTCGTTGATACCTTTGACCACATATTGGCTGTCCATCGTGACAATTACAGGAATATCTTTTCTTTTGATCTTTTTGAGTGCTTCTATACATGAAGTTAATTCCATGATATTGTTGGTCGTGTTTTTCGTGTTACCGGATAATTCTTTCGTGAAATCCTTATATTTGAGCACTACTCCCCAACCACCAATATTGTATTTGAATTGATTTCCTCTGCAACCACCGTCACAAAAAATATGTATCTTCTCCACGTATTTCACCTCACCTCCTACAACTTCCCGCTTTCAGCGGATTTTTAAAAGCCGCTCGATTGAGCGGCTCGCTTTTTGGCTTTACTTGAACCAATGTTTGGGAATGATTACTGCTATGAAAGCAAAACATCCCACGATAAATGTGATGGCTGCCACATATTCTATAACTTTAATCATTGATGAACCTCCGTGAACTCTTACCTCGAAAGATAGGAATCTCTTTTACATTGCTTTTTTCCTTTTTCCCCAATGCAGTATTCCCGCTTTTTGTTTGGTTTGCGTTTTGTGCTGCATTATCTGGGTGTCAATGAGTTCTTTGAATTTTGGCCCGTGGGTAATTACTACATCGTCTACGCCCTTACCTGCTTTGGGGTTCCACTCGATTGAAAAGGTTTCGATCCCTGTTTTCCTTAATTCCTCCAACAGCTTTGCTTCGGCTTTCTTTACGTCTTTGTTTTTAAGCTTATCCATGTCAAACAATATCGGGGCAGTGGTTATTCCCATTTCCTTTGCTGCTTCTACCGCTTGTTTGTATAAACCTACGCCAGCTATGCCTATGAAGGTTGCGCCTAAATACTCTGCGGCTATATCAGCTTTTAACGGCCCCTCTGTGATATATGCTATATTCGGCATAGTAGGTTTATTGGGTCTGGCAATATGGACAGGCGTTCCACTAGACGTTCCGTTGTGCTTTCCAGCTGAGGATTTCCATAGATATTTGCTTAAATCAGGTTTTTGTTTGAGCGTATTGTCATCTACCCTGATCTGAAGGCCCTGTATCCGGTTTTCTTTGTCTCTTATCGGGATAAGAAAGCCCGGTATAGTCATAAATAACCATTGACCATCCTTTTCGTAAAAGCCAGGAATACCCTGTAGTGAATAACCCTCTTTCCGTAGAAGATAACACACACCAACAGTGGAGTCCCAACGCAGGGTGGATTTATAACCCTTCTGCTCTATCACGGCATTGGTTAATCCTCGGTTACGCAAATTCAGCCGATGTGATGGGTGAAGTATTAACTTCTTTAGAAACGCATTGTAAACTGCGTGTCTTATTTCGATTGGAGCAGCTGGGTTCTCTTTTGGCAGCTCACGTTTCCTTCTTTGTTGCGGCTGATAATCCAGTTTATTCCCTGCCAGTAATTCCAAAGCACGTTCCTTGGATCCCAGGATATCTTTAGCCATGGTATAGACGTTGCCGCTATACCCACATTTAACACAGCGAAAAACTCCTTTTGACGGGTTTATAGTAAGTTTGCCGTGTTTGCTTTTGTCTCCACACATCCAGCAATGTACTTCATACTGTTTCCCGCCTTGAATAGAGTGAAGCTCTAAATTTAGTTGCTGGGCTATGTCGAGAATATCTACCAGATCAAAATCTACTGATTTTGCCAAACTTTCACTCCTTTCTTGAGGCTAAAGCCGGGGTTTAACCCGGCTTGCACATTGCTTAAAATGGAATTTCATCGTCATCGTCTATACCGCTGTAGTTTACTTCGGTTCCGATATCCAGGTAATCCGCATAGGGATCATCCTCAGCCTTGTTACCGTTGCCGTTGTTCTTGCTGCCGGAGAAGATGAGTTCAAATTCATCCACGATCATATTAAAGTAGGTTTTATCGCCACTTTTATTAGTAACCAACCGGCCCTTTACGATTACCTCCTGCCCTTTCTGAGCGTTTTCGGCTAGGGCAGTGGCAGCGTTTTTCTCCTTATCGTTGCCAAACAAGGTACAGCTGATGAAGTAAGAAGATTTGTTGTTGCCATAACCACGGTTAACGGCCATGGAAAACTGGGTATACGCTTTACCCTGGGGTGAGTATCTTAACTCAGGGTCTTTACCCAAACGACCTCTTTTGATTACCATGCCGCTTCCCAGCTGTCCTCTTACTTCTAGTACTGGAATAGACTGGTCTTGGTTCGGGAATGATAAACTGCCAACCAGTGTTACGGTTTTACCTACTGATTCACCCAGAAATTCTTTGAGCTTGCCATCATAGGATACCTGTATACCAATTGACATCTTTTCATCCACCTGCAATAACCCTTTAAAACCTTTGTCTACCGGGAATGACTTGACGATTTTCCCTACAAAAACATCACCATTAACAGTATTCATTGATATTT
>CAZDXY010000139.1:1444-5223 GCA_964509385.1 uncultured Rikenellaceae bacterium | reverse complement strand
GCATTAACTATAATAGTCATTTCTTCTTCCAGTGATGGACGATCATCTAAAGGTATAACCTCGCTAATTGTCCCGGCAACCTCGGAGACATACTCGATTTTTATTTCCCCGTTGCCGTTGATTAACAATTTAGCTGCCGGAAGTTTGGTCTTATCATCCTGTGGGAGTGCCTTAATCCTTCCCAGTGATGATTTTAAGTTTTCAGTAGCCATACTCATTGAATGGGTTGCGGAAGGTATAATTGCCCGGTAATCAGGAAATTGACCATCCAGGAGCCGTACCGATATGATAGTTTCATCTGTTTTAAAAACTAATGTGCTATCATTAGACATTACGGTTACCAAGTCCTCAGTATCCTTTAGTACCCTTACTACTTCTTTAAGCAGTTTGGTGGGGGCTATGAACTGCCCTTCTTTGGCTCCCTCAGCATCACTGATTGCGTACCATGCAAGTTTGTGAGTATCTGAGGCTACAAAGTTGATCACACCGTCTTTGATGTCGAATAAGACTCCGGTAAAGACTTTTCTGAAATGATCGTTGGCTGCCGCGAACATCACGGCTTCCAAAGCCTTTTTTAGATCATTGGATTTAACGCAGAAATTCTCGTTAAAACCTTCTCTATCAAGCTTGGGTGCTGCCCAGCCGTCTTTCCCTATGGTATTGATATTACCTTTGCTCTTGCCATACTTAATGGCTAATTTTGAGGTCTTAGTCAACTCAAGAGAGATGGGGCTGGTGTTCAACTTGCTGATAAAATCAGCCAGGTATTGAGCGTTGGATAACGCTTCGCCCTCTTCGATAATTTCAACCTCAGTAGTCGAAGTTTTTACTGATACCTCGAAATTAGACGAGGTTAAGATTAAACTACCGTTAACAGCCTGTAAGTGTACTCCGGATAAAGCCGGCACTACATTATTGGCTTTTGAGGCGGCTCTGGCTGTCATATTCAGCATTTCAGCCAATTTCTTTTGCTCAATCAATATTTTCATATTATTCTCCTTTCCCTGCGTAGATCGCAAGATATAATTTTAAAAAACTGCATAAAAAAGCCCCTCGATTGAGGGGCTTTCTGGTTTGGAGTTTCTATTTCACGAGGAACATTTCTAATTCCTGATTGGTCAACTCTGACACGCTTTTGTGGGCTTTTTCGGCATATTCACACATCTGTCTGATTTTATACCGAGGTGCATTGTCTTCTGGTTTCACCGTGTAACAACCATTGGCTAACTTATCTACGGCTTCATCAAGTTCCAGCATGTTCATAGCAAACCGATCCATTTCTGCGGGACATACATAAATTGGTTTTTTAACAATTATTGGTTCACATGATAAAAGCGGGCTGAAACGCAATCGTTTAGGGTTTTTATTTCTTTTTTTAGATATTTGCATTATCTATCCCTCCTTTATCTGATTAGGAAAATATTTTTTTACCAGTTTATACGATTCTTTTGGGTGAATTATCATTCTTTGCGATTTACCAATTTGAACAGCTCCTAGTTTTTTGGTATAGTGGCTAATCAAATCTGTCTTTGCTGTGAATAAAACAAACCCTTCAAAACCATTAATAAAACTTAAGTATGCTGCAATCGCAAATAAATGTGCTCCAACTCCTACATATCTCTTGTTTCTACCAATATTATGTGGAGCAGATTCTACTAAACTGACTTCGATTATTTTATTATTCTTATCGGCAGAAAGAGCTATTAAACCTTCAATAATATCATTACCTAATAAATGTAAGGAATATACCTCTTTCCCTTCTTTGGCTTCATTAGCCCATTTAAAATTCCATCCTTTATATTGTTTGAGTTTTATGTTTTTGATTATATTAATTTCGGTTTTATGCTCTATTCCATATTTATCGACCAAACAATTTGTTACTTCATCTATGATAATACTTATTTCATCATATGCTTTCATTATACCATACATCCCTCCTAAAACCCGGCTGAAACTGGTATTACATTATTTTCAGATCATTCGCTCCTTTCCTTGCGTAGATCGCAAGATATAATTTTTTAAAAAACTGCATAAAAAAAGCCCCTTGCGGGGCTTGATTTAAAGACTTACCATCAAAGTATTGCCTTGTAGGTTATACATACGGCGTTCTTTATAGTTTTGGCACTGGCCTTCATTCCACTGTTGGACAGGTCTGATATAGCCTACGACCCGAGAATATACCTCGCACTCGTTTATTACGCCTTCTTGGTAACACAAAGGACATTCAAAATGCTCTCCGGAGATATATTTATGTTTTGAGCAAATGCTGAATGTGGGGGTAATCGTAAAGTAAGGCAACATGAAGCCATAACATACCTTGCGTAGTAGATGCTTGACTGATTCGGTGTCAGGCATCTTTTCTCCCAGGAATATATGGAATGTCGTGCCGCCAGTATATTTACCCTGCAATGGCTCTTGCATTAGCAATGCTTCAAATAAATCATCGGTATATCCAACCGGCAATTGAGTGGAATTTGTGTAATACGGTGTTTCTTGGGTTCCTGCGGTTATGATACCAGGAAGTTTTTCTCTATCTTTTAAGGCTAATTTATAACTAGCTCCCTCTGCTGGTGTAGCTTCCAGATTATAAAGATTCCCTGTTTTTTCGATATAACACTTTATTTTATCCAGCATAAAGTCCATAACTTCCAGGCAAAACTGCTGGCCTTCCAGGGTGTGAATGCCTTTTCCTATGAAATTTAAGCAGCACTCATTCATCCCTATAACTCCTATGGTTGAGAAATGATTAATCCAATACTGCCCCGTTGAACCAAAAATGTCTTTTAAGTAGAAACGAGTATAAGGATAAAGCCCTTCATTTGTCCAGTTTTCAAGCACTTTCCGCTTTATTTCTAAACTATCTTTGGCAATATCCATAATCATTCCTAGTTTTGAGTAAAACTCATCTTCGGTTTGTGATAGATAACCAATTCGGGGCATATTGATAGTTACGACTCCAATAGAACCCGTAAGTGGTGCGGATGCAAATAATCCACCCATTCTTTTACGCAACTCCCGATTATCTAACCGTAGCCGGCAGCACATACTCCGAGTATCGTCTGGGTTCAGATCAGAACCGATGTAATTAGCGAAGTTGGGTATGCCGTACTTGGCGGTCATTTCCCATATAGGCTCATAATTTGGATTATCCCAGTCAAAATCATCTGTGATGCTATAAGTGGGGATTGGGAAAGTGAATAACCTACCCTCTGAATCGCCTTCTAACATCACTTCAGCAAATACCCTATTGATAATGTTAACTTCTTCTTGGTAATCGCCATATACGGTGTCTTGGTACTCTCCCCCGATTATTACCGGTTCGTTTTTCATATGTTCGGGTATTTTCAGATCCATTGTAATATTAGTGAATGGAGTCTGGAAACCGACCCTGGTTGGCACATTCATGTTAAACAAAAATGTCTGCATGGCCTGTTTTACTTGCCCGTAATTAAGCCCATCATATCGTATAAATGGTGCTAATAATGTATCAAAGTTTGAGAAAGCCTGTGCCCCGGCTGCTTCACCCTGCAGAGTGTAAAGATAATTCACAATTTGCCCTAATGCACTTGAGAAGTGTTTGGCTGGAGAACTGGTTATTTTTCCTCCTACGCCTGCAAAGCCTTCCCTTAGTAAACCTTGTAGATCCCAGCCTACACAATATGGAGCCAATACTCCTAAATCGTGGATATGATAATCCCCGTTTAAATAGGTGTTTTTGATGTGTTCAGGATAGATTTTATCCAACCAATATTGCTGTATAACACCTTCCGAAACATGAA
>CAZDXY010000139.1:0-1344 GCA_964509385.1 uncultured Rikenellaceae bacterium | reverse complement strand
TGCTTTGCCGCATTTACAACCAACTGTCACATCAATCACCACACTTTCTGGTGCTGATCATTTGGTTCTTGCCATCAAAATTAATGATATGGGAGTTGATTTCGCCATTAGTCAACAGCACATTGACTACACTAAAAGTCAGTGTTGCTGCCATATCGTTAGCTCCAATATTTTGTGGATTCTGCAAAGCGTTTAATGCGCAATTTTGTGGTTGTTCTGGTTCATCTTCAATTAAGGCTTCTGGAAACACATCACCTACAGGTGGCATTATAATTTCTTTAAATGTCCTGTAGCCAGTGACTACCTGCCCTGTGAATTTACCATTCCCTGCATCGATGTAAGCTAGTGAATGTCCATACCCAAAACCATTCCAATTATGAAATAGTTCGTGCATGGTTTTTCGGGCATGGTTATTATCAACTGCACCTATTAAAATGCACAGGATTTTCGGGCTCCAATACATACCGTTATTTGTTCGGAGTGAGAATAAACTCTTAATCTGTTCCGAGTTTTCTATTTTCTCTGAACAAGATATTATATTTACCCCAAAATGACTGCCATACCGTAAGGCAAGTACATCGGCTTTGTTTTTGCCTAAATCACCCTGGATGAAGTTCTGGCGATAAAGGTTTTTCTCTTCAATGAAATCAAAATCGTTAAGAGTGTATATTACCCTCAACTCTTTCTTGAACTCTGCCAGGGTCATTAACAGCCGGGCGACTTTAGGGACTAAATAGCCCCCGGTGCCGCCACAGCCAACTTGAACAATTGATATCATGTTTATATCATCTAAAATCATTGAAAACACCCCTAATCCCATTCTGCCAGTACGCTTCTAGTAGAAAAACCAGCACCTATGTTGAGTCTGGCTTTGGCTTTTTCTATCATGATTTCAGGGGCATTAGGCGGCAATTCTCCTAGTGGGCGCCATTCCAAATAGCGAACCTCATAAATGTCTTTGCCGTACAGATCTGTTCCATGCTTAACGTGTGCGTTAGTCACTTCAATGATCTGGTGAGTGCATACTACGTTTTGGTTTACCACCCAGGCTTCTCCTGTGTGCTTCGCATCTGGCACATACCTAGCTACTTCTGAGTTTGGCACTAGGTTTTCTTTTGGCACATTTAACGTGTTAATGTGGTACACATGGAGCACTGCTGATATGGGCATTATTCTTGACCTAAATAAAAGGTTCTTTAATGCCCGACCGCCCCCGGGTATAGCTGTTAGGCAGTTTTCGATACTGTCTGCAAAACAGATTCTTGGAATTGATTTATCCTCATGGGGAGCCCGGCTTTCCGGTATCCTGGGATAAAGTATGCCATTTTCAATTGCATTAAATGA
>CAZDXY010000138.1:0-7966 GCA_964509385.1 uncultured Rikenellaceae bacterium | reverse complement strand
CTAGAGAAAGTCAAGCCTAAAAAATAATTTCCTTTTTGGTGTTTTTTTTTTACAAACCAAGGAAACCAAACCGCTACAACTACTGGGAATGCAATATTTAAAATCCAAAGGGCAATAGTAGCAGCAATAACACCCACTGCATTGGGGGCTATAGTGCCTATAATAGCAACTGCAAACCCAGACCTAACAACAACTTCACTAATTGTGAAGGACGGAACAACACTGGCAAAAAGGTAGGTAAGAAAAACAGCAGCAAATAGGGTAAAAATTTCATCATTAACCCCAAAAAAATGTAAAAATAAAACCAGCTGAGATGAAAATATTGAATACCTAACTAAACTAAGCAGTAAAACATATATAGATTTTTTTGGACCTGTAGTGATTGAAAGAGTTTCACCAGAAAGAACTCTCCTTAGGGGAGCTATTTTTTGCAGTTTACTAGAAATACCTCCAATACTAATAAATACGAGTATTGCGATGCCTATTGCGAAAATTATAAATATTAAGTAGTATGAATTCCAAAATGAAATTTCAAGGTTTTCCTTTGCAGAAAAAATCCAATAAAATAGACCAATAAATCCAAATATCAATGTTGCCAATTGTTGACTAATCCCACACCATATTCCAAGCAATGTGGCCTTCCCTCGATTTTTTGCTTCAACAAAAGCCATACGCCCAAAGGGTTCTCCAATCCTATTTGGTGTAAGAAATCCTGCGACAACCCCATACCAAACTGATTTCCATGCGTCAAAAAAACTAATTCTCTCAACCCCAATTAAAGCAAGTTTCCATTTATATGCTTCTATCCCCCACGCCAAGGGCATTAGCCCAATGGCAATGAACAGCACATACCAATGCTTAAAAAATACGGTTCCATTTAACTCCGACAGTATATTATCTGTTCCTTGTTGGTATAACTTTAGAGCCACAAAGCCATAAGCAGCAAAGGCAACAATTAGTCTTAATCCTTTAATCCACTTCTTCGAATTGCTTAACAAAACTTTGAATTTTTGGCTAAAATAGTTTATTTCTACTAATTTAAAATGATTTAATGATCATGCAATAATTTGTTTTGCAAATTCTAATTACAAATAAACCTTGGTTATTATGTATTTTAAAAATACTCCATGCAATATTTTTTATACTTTTACTATTAGATAAACTATAATTTCTTTATGATGAAAAGAATTTTTTACATTCTTATTTCAACAACTCTTATCTCATGCTTAGGCGCGAATCGAAAATTCATTGAATTTGATAATTTGGAAGGGATTATTGTGGTTTCTCACAAATCCGATAACACCATTCACTTAATTGAACGGAAAACTGGAGAAACCCTTTATATACTCGAAACGGGCATCGAACCTCATGAAGTTGAGGTTTCGGACAATGGGATGATTGCAGTAGTTTGTAATTATGGAAATCGAGAAATACCAGGATATACCTTAACTGTTTTTGATTTAGTCAAAGCAAAACTGCTGAAAACTATCGATCTTGGAGAACATACAAGACCGCATGGAATGCAATGGATTGCAGGAACACAAAAAATGCTTGTTACTGCCGAGAGTACTCAGAATCTCCTTGTTGTTGACATTGATAAAGGAATAGTAGAGCGAACTATTTACACCAATCAACCAGTTTCGCATATGGTAGCAGCTCTCCCGGATTTTTCTAAGGCATTTGTACCCAGTATACGAACTGGAAATGTTACAGTTATTGATTTGCAAGCAGATACGATAATTGCTCAGATATATTCGGGTAAAGGAGCTGAAGGTGCCGCAGTATCACCTTGTGGCAATGAACTTTGGGTAACAAATAGGAGTGATAACACTTTAACCATTTTTAATACAAATACGCTGGAAGTACTTTCCACGGTTGAATGTGGTGATTTCCCCATAAGAATTAAATTTACACCTAACGGAGAGATGGTGCTGGTAAGCAATGCACAATCTGGTGATGTGGCAATTTTCAGCACCCAAGATCGTTTACTTCTGGCAAAAGTGAAACTTACAGTTCCTATTCCCGAGGAGGTAGATGAGGGTCGATTCTTTGCCAAGGACTTTCAGGGTAGTTCAATTCCCATTGGACTAGTCGTTCCCAATAATTTTAAGGCATACGTTGCAAACACAAACGCTGATTTGGTTAGCGAAATTGATTTAATTAATTATGAGATTGTTCGGCATTTTACTACTGGTATACAACCCGATGGGTTAAATTTTTCAAAGCAAATGCCCACTGTTCAATAAACAAATCACAAATAATTATATAAAACCATGAATACATCAGATAACGAAAAAAGAAACTGGTTTTTTTTAATAAAAAAAATTCAAAACTTCATTGTTCATGATATCTGGTGCATAAACCTCGACGATTATCCCTCAGTAAAAGCATGGTTTTTGCGATATCTTAGAATTTTTCTGCTTGCCTACAGAGGTTTTGTTGAGGATAGAGTGTTACTACGTGCCTCGGCGTTAACTTACTTTAGCCTAATGTCAATTGTTCCAATATTGGCTATGGCATTTGGTATTGCCAAAGGATTTGGAATGGATAAATATTTAGAGAAGCAGCTAACGGAGAGTTTTCAGGCTCAGGGAGAAATTATGACACAGCTAATTGAATTCTCCAACTCTCTACTTCAGAGAACAGGTGGTGGAATAATAGCTGGGATAGGGGTTGCTGTTCTATTTTATTCTGTTCTTAAGGTATTCAACCATATCGAGCATTCATTAAACGACATCTGGAATATCAAAAAAGCTCGGTCATTTTCTCGTAAGTTCAGCGACTACCTTTCGATGATGTTAATAGCTCCCATTCTACTTATTGCAGCAAGTGGTGCTAATGTTTTTATATCAACTCAATTAACTCATCTTTCCAATAAAGTTGAGTTTATAAGTTACATCAGCTCTTACCTTATGTTTTTGCTTCGATTTTCCCCATATTTTATCACGTGGATACTCTTTGTAATCATATACGTTGTAATGCCTAACACTAAGGTAAACATTAAATCGGGTATCATTGCAGGCATACTTGCAGGAACTGCCTTTAGCATCGTTCAATGGATATATATCGATTTCCAGGTAGGAGTTTCGCGCTACAATGCTATATACGGAAGTTTCGCCGCTCTACCACTATTTCTAGCATGGCTTCAACTCAGCTGGTTGATTGTTCTTTTTGGTGCAGAAATCTCATTCTCACACCAGAATCAATACTTATATGAATTTGAAAAAGAAACCGAAAACATTAGCAACAGCTCTCGAAAAATTATATCTATTCTACTTCTCAACAGAATAATCAAACAATTTATCGCAGGAGACAAACCCCTGACATCTGTAGAATTATCAAAGGAACTTAAAATCCCCATTCGCCTTGTACGGAGTTTGCTTCAAGACTTAGTAGATTGCAACATATTATCACAAACCATAACACCACAACCAAAAACTTATGGGTTTCAACCTGCCACAAATATTGATAGATTAACAATTGCCTTCGTTTTCAAAGCCATCGATCAGCATGGCTCAACAATCAATCTGAACAACCCTAAACTTGAAAGAATTGTTGAAATACATAAGATTTTTGCTGATAAGGTTTTGGAAGTGCCAGAAAATATTGGCATTAAGGATATTTAACCCCTTTTTATCTATTTCTTTGAATCATTACATTAAAATAGAGAGAACCTTTTGTTCTCTAATTCTTAATTGGTAATTCTAAGGGTTCTGCCAGATATTGTAACGTTATAGCGTTTCAATGGGTAGCCACTACCAGGATAACCGAAGTTGGCAAACTGGTAAACAGCACTACAATGGGGGCATGTAGCGGTACCAGCTGTTCCTCCATCGTCAAGGTCAACTGAAGTGCTAACGGCTATATGCTGCGGGCAGGTTGCATCAAATGCCAGATATTCATCCAGAGTATAACGGTAAACAATTACACCATTTTTATCGTACCCCTGATTGCTAACCTTGATAGCATTATTAATTGAATTTAATGCGTTGTACTCGGGAAGGTCTAGATTAATATAGAAATCGACATAGACATCTGGTACTATTTTTGGTTCTTCCTCAACACAGGAATTGAATGTTAATGCAACTAACACAATTAATCCAATATATGCTATCTTTGTGAAATGCATGACTTTGTTTTTCGCAAAAATAAACATTGTACATGGAATTTATTGAAAAAAGTAAACTTATAATTATTTAATTCGTTTTACGAATTTTTGATTTTTCTATGATTCAAACAAATTCTTTATTGAACTATATATTGATATTGATAGCATGCTGCGTGATGAATACTTCGTGCAGCCAAAAGATATACCCTTCTGGTATAGAAGGTAATTTATTTGGTTATCAAAAGAATTTCCAACGCGAACAACAAAAAAGAAAAGTTGAAGCCAAAAGGGCAAACAGAAAAACAGTCCGATTGAAAAGGCAAGCAATGAAGCCCCTTAAGAAAAAGGAAAAAGAGGATGAACTGCAAAGGAAAAAACTATATGCTGAACATGTCGCAAGACAAGATCCTCATGTTCAAGAAAGAATGAAACAAAATCTAAAGGAAACCCAAAAAAAATATCCATCAAAGAATACACTATGTAAAAAATTAGTATTTTGGAAAAAAAATAAATGCGCTCATGGATTCTGATAGCCTAATCTATATCATTATTGCAATAATCCTTGCTGTTGTAAATGCTATAGCTCAAAAGAAAAAGAAAGCTAGTGCAACAAAAGCAACCCCAGTTGTATCCGATGAAATCTACAATGAAAATGAAATTGAGGCGGTTACAGAACCAACAACATTTGAAAAGGCTGACCCCTTAAAATTTTTCTTTGACAAAGAGCTATTCATGGAAGAGACAGATTCTACCGAACAGCAAAATCAGGAATTAACAGAAGAACAAAACATAGAGGAGATCTTGTACGGACCATCCATTGAACAAGAAGCATTACTTGCAAAGGCTCAGGAAATTCTTGCCCAAGAATCTTCAGATATCGCTAATTCAAGTTACGACAATGAGGATTTCGATTTTGAAAAAGACAGCATTGCCAGCACGGCCATTACTGATGCTCCTTCTGAAGCACAACAAGAAGCAGAACTAGAACTTTCGCAAAGCGAGCTAAAAAGAGAGTTTGATATTAAGAAAGCTATTATTTATTCCGAGATTATCAAACCAAAATATTTTTCCTTACACAGTAATTTCAGTAATTAAGTTATTGTTTATTCATTAAATAATCCGTATATTAGCTGCGGAGAAGAGTTCCGATTTGTCGGGATTCTTTTTTATTTACCCTATAATTAAAAACAATTAAAGGACATGTCCCGGGTTACGTACATTACAAAAGAGGGTCTTCGAAAGCTTCAGGAAGAGCTGGAGCAGTTAAGAACAGTTGAAAGACCTGCCATTTCTCAAATGATTGCAGAGGCGCGCGATAAGGGAGATCTTTCAGAAAATGCTGAATACGATGCAGCTAAAGAAGCGCAAGGAATGCTTGAAATGAAGATCGCTAAGCTGGAAGATACAATAGCCAGTGCAAGGATTATCGATGAATCTAGGATTGATACAGATAAGGTTCAAATTCTTAACAGGGTAAAAATTAAGAATACTCTTAATGGTTCTTTGATGCAGTATATCCTTGTTGCCGAAAGTGAAGCTAACATCAAGGAGGGAAAACTATCCGTGGGAACCCCCATCGCCAAGGCATTGCTAGGCAAAAAAGTTGGCGATATCGTTGAAGTTCAGGTTCCCTCTGGAGTGGTTAAATTCGAAATAATTGATATTTCGCGATAATTAAAAAATCTTTGATCATGGCAACAATATTTTCAAGAATCATTAAAGGAGAGATACCCTCCTATAAAATTGCCGAAGATGAGCGTTACTTTGCCTTTCTGGACATAAACCCTCTTGTAAAAGGGCACGCTTTGGTTATACCCAAGCAAGAGGTTGACTACATTTTTGATGTTGATGACAAAACACTTGCAGATATGATTGTATTTGCAAAAAGGGTAGCTGTTGCAATTGAAAAGGTAATACCGTGTAAAAGGGTTGGAGTAGCTGTTGTTGGATTGGAAGTACCGCATGCTCATATTCACCTAGTTCCCTTGAATAGCGAAGCAGATATCAGCTTTCAGAAGCCCAGAGTTAAACTTACACTCGAAGAATTCATGGAGCTTGCCAAGGATATTTCAAATGCTCTACAATAGTTAGCCCAACAAGATTCCTTTCAATTTTCTAATCAACTATAAAAAGGATTATCCAAACTTCTGGGTAGTCCTTTCTTCTTTTCCGATCCTAAAGTATTCAGTATTCCATTTTTTTCTACCTTTATTTCCAAATTATTCATAATACCTTTATGCTTGTAAAAACATACGGAAGTGCTGTTCATGGAATCAAAGCAACTACCATTACCATTGAAGTTAGTGTTGGAAAGGGGATAAATTTTTTTTTAGTAGGATTACCCGACAATGCTGTACGCGAAAGCCAGCAACGTATAGCCACTGCTTTAGATTCTAACGAGTTAAAGTTTCCAAAGAATCGCATAGTGATCAACATGGCTCCTGCTGATATTCGCAAGGAGGGTGCTGCATACGATCTTCCCCTAGCAATTGGAATCCTTGCTGCGTCAAATCAGGTAAAATCTGATTTACTAAACGATTACGTTATCATGGGTGAGCTCTCCCTCGATGGAGGTGTGCAACCTATAAAAGGGGTTCTACCCATTGCAATACAGGCAAGGGAAGAGGGTTTTAAAGGCTTAATTGTACCTAGGGCAAATGCCCGTGAAGCGGCAGTGGTTAATAACTTAGATGTTTATGGTGTTGAGAACCTTAATGAGGTTGTGGATTTCTTCAATGGGAGCAGCAACTTAGAAACAACCATAGTTGATACCCGTGCAGAGTTCTACCAGCATGCCAATGACTATGAAGTTGACTTTACCGATGTAAAGGGTCAGGAAAATGTAAAGCGCTCTTTCGAGGTAGCTGCGGCTGGAGGCCACAATTTGCTGATGATCGGTCCTCCAGGGGCAGGGAAGACCATGCTGGCCAAAAGACTGCCAACCATTATCCCTCCTCTTACACTGCGCGAAGCGCTAGAAACTACCAAGATACATTCAGTTGCAGGAAAAATTGCCCATGAAACATCACTCATGACTCGTCGTCCATTTCGGAGTCCGCACCATACAATTTCCGATGTGGCCTTGGTTGGCGGGGGTACATACCCTCAACCCGGCGAAATTTCTTTAGCACACAATGGAGTACTTTTCCTTGATGAGTTGCCAGAATTTAAACGCACCGTTTTAGAGGTTATGCGACAGCCCCTCGAGGATAGGGTGATCACAATTTCTCGCGCAAAATTCTCGGTGGAGTATCCGGCATCGTTCATGCTTGTTGCTTCAATGAATCCTTGCCCCTGCGGTTTTTACAATCACCCCGAGAAGAATTGCGTGTGTTCTCCGGGTGTTGTTCAAAAATATCTTAACAAGATATCAGGCCCTCTACTCGACAGAATTGATATTCATATTGAAGTGGTACCGGTTCCCTTCGATAAGCTAGCTGAAGCACCTCCATCTGAAACCTCCGAAACTGTAAGGCAACGAGTGATAAAAGCAAGAGAAATACAGGAAGAACGATTCATTGAGTGGAAAGATATTTACTGCAATGCGCAGATGTCGAGCAAGCTGATTCGAAAATTTTGCGTTCTCGATGAGGCTGGCAATGCATTGCTCAAGAATGCCATGGAACGTCTTGGCCTATCAGCCAGAGCTTACGATAGGATACTGAAAGTCTCAAGAACCATCGCTGATCTGGATTCGAACGAATCCATCAAACCCGAGCACGTAGCAGAAGCTATTCAATACCGAAGCCTAGATAGGGACTCGTGGGCAGGGTAATGGCTATAAAACAGATTTATAATATTACAATACTACTGATGCGTTAAATATTAGTCACTAAATAGATTTCTTTATGCTTTGAC
>CAZDXY010000137.1:2638-8114 GCA_964509385.1 uncultured Rikenellaceae bacterium | reverse complement strand
GGAGTTAAAACGTGTTGTTGTAACGGGACTGGGAACACTAAACCCCATTGGAAACAATATTCAAGAATATTGGAGCAATCTAGAACAAGGAATTAGCGGGAGTGAACTGATAACCAGTTTCGATACCTCTAAGTTCAAAACCAAATTTGCCTGTCAAGTTAAAAACTTTGATCCCCTTCAGCATTTCGACCGTAAGGAACTACGAAAATATGATCCATACTGTCAGTATGCGTTGGTTTCTGCCCATGAAGCTTTCCTTGATTCTGGTCTAGATCTTGAAAAGATTGATCATGATTCCGCGGGCGTTATATGGGCATCAGGCATTGGGGGGATTCAATCGTTTTTAGAAGAATTAAAGGGCTTTTTCGCGGGCGATGGGACCCCGCGATTTAGCCCATTTTTTATTCCCCGTATGATTGCCGATATCGCGTCAGGTCATATCAGCATTCGCTATGGATTTAGAGGCCCCAACTATTCAACCGTTTCTGCCTGTGCTTCATCAACTCATGCACTTATCGACTCGCTATACCTAATTCGTATGGGTAAAGCAAAAATTATGATTACAGGGGGGTCAGAAGCATCGGTTAATGAAGCTGGAATAGGTGGCTTTAATGCCATGCAAGCCATGTCAACCAACAACGAGAACTACAAAACAGCATCAAGACCTATGGATGCCACTCGCGATGGTTTTGTTATGGGCGAAGGAGGTGGTGCATTTATTTTGGAAGAGCTTGAACATGCTAAAGCACGTGGTGCAAAAATTTATGCTGAGATTGTAGGTGGAGGAATGAGTGCTGATGCATACCATTTCACAGCTCCACATCCTGATGGATTAGGCGCTTTAAATGTAATGAGAAATGCACTATATGATGCAAACCTAAAACCTGAAGATGTTGATTACATCAACGTACACGGTACAGCAACTCCGCTTGGTGATATTTCTGAAATTAAAGCCATTGTATCAGTTTTTGGAGAACACGCATATAAATTAAATACCAGTGCTACCAAATCGATGACGGGTCACCTTTTAGGTGCGGCAGGAGCCGTTGAGGCAATTGCTGCCGTTTTTGCAATTTACAAAGGAATAATACCCCCAACCATTAATCACTCTACTCCCGATCCAGAGATTGACTCAAAGGTTAATCTTACGCTTAATAAATACCAGAAGCGAGAAGTTAATGTTGCCTTAAGCAATACTTTTGGCTTTGGCGGACATAACTCCTCTGTTATTTTTAAAAAATATATCGAATAGGCTATAGTGTTTAACTTTTTTCTTGGTTCAATAAAAAAATCAAAATTGAATGCTGATGATAAAGCAGTTCTTCGTCAGCTAAGAAGAGAATTAACTATTAATCCTAACAATCTCGAATTATATAAAATTGCACTTATCCATAAGTCTGCTTCATCATTAATTTCTCATAGTAAAACCATCAATAACGAACGCCTTGAATACCTAGGCGATGCAATACTTGATGCAATCGTTACTGAATATCTTTTTTCTAATTTCCCAAATCAAAATGAGGGATTTTTAACAAAAATGCGTTCACGCATTGTGAGCCGCAACACACTAAATAACCTTGCCATAACCATTGGATTGGATAAACTGGTTATTTCGCAAACCAATAACACTCTTGCTCAAAGGCACATTTTTGGTGATGCCTTGGAAGCTTTAATTGGTGCCATGTACATAGATCAGGGATTTATGGTTACCAGATCATGGGTTTTAAAAAAAATACTAAATAATCATATAAATCTCGATGAGTTACAGTTTACAGAAACTGATTACAAAAGTAGAATCATTGAGTGGGCCCAGAAATATAAACTTCCAATAATCTTTGATAATAAGGAGAAGGAAACCTCAAAAAAAGAGAACCCTTTATTTGAATCAAAATTATACATTAACCAAAAATTAATGGGGTCAGGTTTTGGAAATTGTAAAAAAGAAGCTGAGCAAAATGCTGCGATGGTAGCACTCGAAAGGATTGACCTGATCACAATTCCTGATCAAAAAATTAATACGGAAACTATTGGTTGGGAAAACTAATCTAAGTCCAATGTTAACCTTCATTATTCATAAATTAGAGTAAGGTTTTTCGGCTATGGTCAAGAAAAAAATAAAACTAGTTTTACACCCTCCATCTTATTCACTAATTGCATTATCCTGTTCTGAAACACTTCACAGGATTTGTTGGTTAATTAATACCAATCTTGATCTTCAGCTCAAAGAATCAACACCTATGAAAATTCAACCAACTCTACAAATCGACAAAGCAAAACAGATTTTTGTAGAGTTTCCTACTTACAAAGATGAAGAAAGTCATCCCGAATTAACTTTTTTAGTTATTAAGAATAAAATTGATACCCAGTTACTCTTCAAAGAATTACAGAATATTGATTTTCTGTTTTTGGCAAAGGGGGATAAAAAAGAAAACCAGTATGATGGTTTAATTCAAAAACTAAAAAAAATTCCTGGAGTACTTGCTGCAATACCAATCAACCCAGAAAAACTGAGCAATATTAATTTTATCCTGAATATTTAGTATTTATCTATTAGGCTTTTTTTATTAAAATTTGCCTTAATCCTAGTATGAAGATCAACCTATTTATCTGAAAAAAGAAGCAGGCGGGAACCACCCCGCCTGCTTCAACCCTAAAACCTTAAAACCTATGAAAAAACAACCTACTATAATTACCTCACATGTAAATAGGCAATATAATGAATGGTTATTAAAACATTACAAAGGTAAGTTGTAAACAAGCTAAGAGGTATTAAGTTCTGTTAAAGATTGTTAAGTCACCCATAAAGGGAAAAAGAAAGTAATTACTTTTGTCATCATGAGCAGAAATATGATATGGATTCTTGCTGGAATTATTTCCATTGTAACCTTTGGGCTAGTTCTTGTTCAGTCTAAATGGGTTAAAATTTCTGTGGAGACAAAAGAGCAACAATTTACCCAAACCGCAAACCTTGCACTAGAAAAGATCGTAAACGAGGTTGGCTTACAGGAAGTTATTGTTCAAATAATTGACGAAGTAAGCCCTTATGCCACCATTGGCACTTCGAGCAATCCCAGATTAACCTCACGATTTAGTACAATTAATCAGACGCGTGGAGGGTTAAGAACTCACGAGAAAATGCAACAAGCTTTTACCATCAGGCAACTTGATACACTGAAATTATCTTCAATAATTCGTTTGAGTACCAAAGATTCACTAAGGATTAGCAGAATTGATAATAATTTTTTAGATATTAAACCTATATGGTCCACAAAGAATATTCCTGATATAAACCTAAACGTTTCACTGGATGATCAACTTTCAAACCGTACTGTTTTTGTGGAAAATATTGTAGATAAACTCATTCGGCTTGAACTTCCAATTCAAGAACGAATACCTAAGGAAACTCTAGACACAATTATTAAATCAGAATTCTTAAAGCTTGGTATTAGGGCAAGATACGAATATAAAGTTACAACCGAGTTTGATAGTATTATATATAACAGCAATGGATACATAAACTCTCCATCAAAACCAACATTAAGAACAGTGCTGTTCCCAAACGATTTTTTCGCTCCCAAATACTATCTTTCCATATATTTTCCTAATCAGAAAGCATATGTATTGCAGTCAATTAGTGTAATGACAGTAACCACTTTTACTCTAACGCTCATAATCATATTCAGTTTTAGCATTTCAATATATACAATCTTCAGACAAAAACGTTTGTCAGAAATAAAAAGCGATTTTGTTAGCAATATGACCCACGAACTTAAAACGCCCATTTCTACCATTTCCCTAGCTTCGCAAATGCTAAACGACCCTTCGATACCTGATGAAAATAAAAGGATAGCCTATTTGGGAGGCGTAATTGGAGAAGAGAGTAAACGTTTGGGTCTACAGGTTGAAAAGGTGCTACAAATGGCAATATTCGAAAAAACCAAGCTGAAACTTAAGCTCAAAGAAGTTGATGTTCATCAGGTTGTTGAAAAAGTGGCCTGCTCTTTTGCCATTCAATTGCAAAATGCTAATGGACAACTTTTCAAACAACTTAATGCTCAAAATTCAATCTGTATAGCCGATGAAATACATGTAACCAACGTGGTAAACAACTTGCTTGACAATGCTGTTAAATATCGAAACGGAAACCCTCAAATAGAAATTTCAACAAAGAATGCAAACAAAGGAATAATTCTTGAAATAAAAGATAATGGTATTGGTATTTCGCGTGAAGATCAAAAACGCATATTCGATCAGTTTTACCGTGTACCAACTGGAAATTTACATAATGTTAAAGGATTTGGACTTGGATTATGCTACGTAAAAAAAATTGCAGAAGAGCATGGTGGAAGGATATGGATTGATAGTACCCTTGGAAAAGGAAGTATGTTCAGCTTATTCCTTCCTTTTATTGGACCTAACGAAAAACAAATGGCAGATTAATTATTAAAAAAATGGAAAAGATTAAAACCAGAATTTTACTTGCAGAGGATGATGAAAATCTTGGGCTACTACTTAGGGAATACTTACAGGCTAAAGGTTTTGAAGCTGATCTCTTTAAAGATGGGGAAAAAGCATACAGAGGCTTTATGAATAACCATTACGATATTTGTATTTTAGACATAATGATGCCTATAAAGGATGGCTTTACCTTAGCCAAAGAAATACGAATGATTAATAGTAACATGCCAATATTATTCCTCACAGCAAAATCGATGAAGGAAGATGTGCTTGAAGGCTTTTCAATTGGGGCTGATGATTACATGACTAAACCTTTCAGCATTGAAGAACTATTGGTTAGGATTGAAGCCATTCTCCGTAGAACACAAAAAGATCCGACTTCATCAGATCAGAACCTCTTTCAGATTGGTCAATTTCAATTCGATTCTACAAAACAAACACTTGAACATAAGGGGGTTATCAAAAAACTAACCACCAAAGAATCAGAATTGCTTAAATTACTGTGTTTGAACAAAAACGCTATCCTTGATCGTAACATAGCTCTCAAGTCCATCTGGATTGATGACAGCTATTTTAACGCAAGAAGTATGGATGTGTATATTACTAAGTTAAGAAAATACCTTAGTTTAGACCCAAATGTTGAAATTATCAATGTGAGAGGGAAGGGATTTAAATTGATATCCTAATTTTTAAAGCCAGACTAAGTAATCACTTGGTAGTATTTTCCAAAGAAAATACCAATGAATATGTTTATTCTAAATATTTCTTTCATTATAACTATATTTCATAGTTAGGTTCTGATTATTTATTAGAAAGCCTTACTTTCATTTAATAGTATTTTAAACTTATAAGAATAAAATTGCATTTAAAAATAATTAGAAGTGTAAAAAAGTATTAATTCAACTCTTTTTCGTTAATTTTGTGGTTAGTTTATTTTTTTGAACAAAAAAATTTGCAAGGGACTCTTTTTTATTGTAATATTATTGGATGTAAAATAAACTGAAACGATTGCCACCAT
>CAZDXY010000137.1:0-2610 GCA_964509385.1 uncultured Rikenellaceae bacterium | reverse complement strand
AGAGAATAACGTTTTCGAAATCTCTGGCAATTCTTTACCTGAAGATGTAGTGAATTTCTACACTCCCATACTATCATGGTTCGAAGAATATGCTAATGCCCCTAATGAGCGTACTGAAGTTAAATTTAGTATGGATTACTACAACACCTCTTCTTCTAAAATGATATTGAAAATATTAGAAAAATTTAGGGATATTCATAGGAAAGGTTATGATGTTGAAGTGCACTGGCATTTTATGGAAGATGACGAGGACATGATTGAGGCGGGTGAAGATTACTCTGAGAATATCAAGGTTCCTTTTAAGTTTTTCGGACATTCCCGATAAAGCGTTCCAAATAATTTGAAATCAAACCAACTAAATGGCACTTTTAAAACTTAAACTTTCGGCTTTAAAGATATTCGGAAAATTTCCGAAAACCCAAATGGTTGAAGCCAAAGATAAGGCACTCAGAGAAGAATTCGATGAGTACAATCGATTTGCTCAATCGCAAGAACTTAAGCACTACCTTGAGTTGAAAGAGTTTGCCGGTTCTGGTGAACCAGAGCGTACAAAAGCGGAATTACACCAACTTAAGTATAAAGGTTCTATTGAGCACGGAAAAGAGCAGGATTTTATCCGATTATCGAAAGATAGAGCCATACAAAACTATTTTAAAGTCCAGGATTCACCTACCCTCAACAAATATAAATCCATTGAACTTACGGGTAAGCCTACCCGGTTTGAAGAACTCCAACAGATTGTAGAATCTGCCGACTATAAGTCCAATAGAAGTATTCATAAAAAAGAGAATTCAGACGAATACCAAAAAGAACTTGAATTTAAAAAGTTGAAGCAAGATCATGAATTAAAAGAATTTTTTAAACTGAAACGATGGAAACCATTAAATGACTTTTTCCACCTCGATGGTTCTGAAACAATTGAAAAATATTTAGAATTAAAAGAGTATATCAACTCCCAAGAATTTATTGCGCGTAAAGCATACCTTCTTTCTAAAGATAAATACGAACAATCCGATAGCTATAAAAAGGTTCAGGAATACAAAAATCTAAAAAAATCAGATAAAATTGTTTGGCATCATTCCCTTGAAAACACTAAGAAATTTGATGATATTAAACGATGGGAATTAGTTTTTTCCGATGATTTTTCCAAAGGATCCTTAAGCCCAAAGCATTGGATTACCCGCTATTTCTGGGGAGATGCACTCATAAACAAAAGTTATTCTTTGGCAGCCGATCGACACTGCTATAATGAGGACAAAAATATTGAGATAGTTGACAGTACACTTAAAATTATAACTCAAAAAGAAAAATCCGAGGGTATTGCTTGGGACTTAAAGTATGGTTTCATTCCAAAAACTTTTGACTACACTTCTGGAATTATTTCTTCAGGACAAGCATTTCGCCAAAAGTACGGACGCTTTCAAGCAAAAATTAAATTTACTTCTGCACCTGGAGTTTACCATGCATTCTGGCTTGTAGGCGAAACCATGCTTCCACATATTGATATATTCCGACAAAAGGGTAAGGATAATTCATCCATTCAAGGATCTATTTTCTGGCAGAATGGATCCAACAAAAAACCTAATGGTAGCAAAACTTCTGTTGGGGGGTTTGATTTTAAAAATGAATACTATATTCTCAGTCTCGATTGGACTCCCAACAAAATGATATGGAAAATAAACGGAATTCCTTTCAAAGAAGTATCAAGCAATCTGCCAGATGTTCCTACTTACATGGTATTGTCTTCAGGAGTAGTTTCTGAAACAGATGAAACATTACTCCCCGCTTCGCTTGAAGTGGATTGGGTAAGGTGCTGGAAAGAAAAGGAAATTGTAGCAGAGTGATAATAAAGATATTAAGTCTAGCCACCTAAGTTTTTCACTTAGGTGGTTTTTCTTTCCAGTAAGAAGCCACGTTAAGTATCACTTTCTGATCACCCGAAAACATCCTCTTTGTGTCAAATTGCCACTGCCAGCTATCCTTCTTTTGCCAATGGTCCATATGGGCTATTACTCGTGGATTTACTCCTACCAAATGATTATTTTCATCGTAACTCTCCTCTTCGCAATCAGTAATAAGCAAACTTCTTCCTGCAGGTAATAAATCGATGTGTGCCTGTTGAATAGCACTGATTATCTCATTTTTTTGACTCCTGCCTAGTTCAGTTTTCGACTCCAAAAAGTCAACTATTAGTACATGTAGTTGGCTCAGAATATTTATCGAAAGGACTAAATCTACATCCAAAACACCTGATAGGCCAGATTTGCGGATATCTTCAATTATATGCTGATAGCTAATACTTTTGGAACGTTTGCAAAAGTTCCATATTTGTTGGATACTGTTGGTTATATCACATTCAACAATTTCAACACCCTTGTGGTTCCTATACATATGAACAATACGTGTAGGGTGCACAATGTCAACAAGTTTTACAAGTATCCCCTGTTGAAGCATTTCCTGCATAGGGATATCGAGTAGCCACCCGCTTCCAAGTACTGCAACAAACTTGGGTTTCTCTCTACTTATCGCGGAAAGTATGCTATTAGCTGTTTTATTTAGGTGAGTTTCCCAGGCACCCTCTTCCCTTAGATAACGTCGCATAATCCCCGA
>CAZDXY010000136.1:0-8148 GCA_964509385.1 uncultured Rikenellaceae bacterium | reverse complement strand
CCACAGCCTATTGCTTTGTAATTAGTCTACTAGTAAACAACAAATATACAGGCCGATCAAATAGTCAGAATATTCAATAAGTTAATAAGTTGGTGCCTGGCAGTGCGGTCTCCTGCCTGCTATTTAAAACTTTGCTTCCGTTCATTGCGGAGTGGCGGGAGATTCTATTTTTATCTTTGAAATAATTATCATGACTGGTCTATTTATTTATCCGTTGGAGAACCAATGGTAATATGTAGGCCATCGCTAACATTGCAAACACGGCAGTTAGTGCATAATTCATTACCGGTACGGAGGCTGTTTCCAGAGGCACTTTGAAATAAAATACCTGCCATACTGCTCGCCAAATCCAAAAAACTGAAAGTGCAATTAACAGGCCAACTGCTAAACCTTCAGGTTGACTTAATTCACGATAGAATATCAGAGATACCAGAGAAAAAGCCAGGAATAAAAGTAGTAGTGCAAGATGAATAGTGTACAATATCCGTTGACTGGCTAGAGTCATATTAGACAGGTCTTGTTGCCATCCATACATCGTATATAAACGAGTATGGAAAACGAACATAAGAAATGTCAATACACCTCCAAAAATAACGCTTCCTTTTGCCAACATTCCGAATCCCTCCTAAAGTCCAACTCTTCAATTATTCTTTGGTAAGACCATTTATTAACTCTTTTATGTATTCGCGCGTCAAGGCGTTGTCACCATATTCTGAGCCCATCACAATATCTCCGTACTGCGTCATAAGAAGTGGATAAACCAGACCGGAAATGAATGCCATAGCTTTGAAACTAATAATCTTGTCCTCCAAACCTTCTAATATTTCTCCAAAGACTAATTTAATGGCCTGCAGGTTTCCAGGCATCAATCCTGAAACCTTGGAATCGGCCTCTTTTCCAACTATTAAATAACTCATTATGTGGTGTTTAACTCCTGGGAACCTGTTGTCGTAACGAATATAATCTTCAGCAAACTTCATCAGGCGTTCTTTTGAAGAGATCTTATGGTCACCTAAAGTAAGAAAAACATCTTCTAATCCTTCATAATAGTGCTCTAAAGCCTTCTCTATCAGAGCCTCCTTCGAATTAAAATAGTAATTGATAGCAGCGTGATTCACATTGGCTTTACCGGCAATAATCCGGGTAGTTACTCCATTGGTACCGCGTTCTCCGATAACAGCAAGAGCGGCTTTAATGATTTTATCTCTAGTATCCCGATTATTGTTTATTGTTTTTCGCCTCCCTTAAAACCTAATTGCATTAACCAGATGGTTTAACCACTTGGTTAAACCATCTGGTTAAATACAGTATATTAACTTCTACCTATAATGTCAATCATTATATTTGGTCCGCGCTATAAAACGACAAGGAAATTGGTACACAATGTAGATTATTAGTAAAATGAAAGGAATTATTTAACATAATGGAGAAATAATTAAATATCAGGAGGCCGTGTTATTGTTCTCACTGCCCTTATATGAATTGGGAGGGCCAATCGTGATATTTTTAATAGTAATTGCCGCTTTTTTAGCGGCTGGAATAATTCCCACACTTCTTATAACCAAGTTCTATGATAAAAAGCCAATAAATCCCTACTTGCCAGCATTTGTGCTGTGGTTGTTGGGAATTCTAAACTATCTTTATTCTAAAATAATATCTCATTTACAAGATACCGGTATCGATCCTATTGGGGAACTGTCTACATTAAGCATTATGGCAATTGCGGTAATAAGCTCATCTATTTCATGGATAATAGCCGAGGTATGGGCGAGACAAAAATGTTTAGCCAAGAACAAACTAAGGAATGCGATAATGCTTTTGAATATCTTGACAATAGTTCTTCCCTTACTTCTCAGGTTTATTGTAATAATTATGTTGTACTGGCAAGTCAGCTGAGGCAGCGGTACCATGGAAAGCTGCTAATGAATCCTCTTACCTGGTGATAACCCGATGCATAAGATTACTCATGTCAGCCCCAACAGTGTTTTGGCAAAATACCTCTATTCGACGACCTTGAAAAACTCCGAGTCCCTGGATCTGCCCATTTTTCCCTTTGGGTTTAATCTGAGCCAGAAGGAAGCCACCAAAAAGGCTCTGACCGAACAAATCAGTGTTATTGATGGACCTCCTGGAACAGGAAAAACCCAGACCATTCTAAATATCATCGCCAATGCAGTTATGGAAAATAAAACGGTGGCTGTGGTTTCCAACAATAATTCTGCAACCGCCAATGTTATAGAGAAACTTCAGAAGTATGATCTTGACTTCATTGCCGCCTACCTGGGCAACAAGGAGAACAAAGAGAAATTCTTTGCCAATCAAACCCCAACCTACCCTGATATGAGTTCATGGAGAATGAATGCCACTGACTATCACTCATTCAAAAGGCGCCTGGAGATACGCGGCAGAGAACTGGAAGAAATGCCCTGCCTACTGCTTACCATTACCGGCAACACAGCATGTTATCTTCAATTACTAAATTATATGAAGACATTCCCCGTACTCTATTAAGGGAGCATTCCGCTGCCATCCCAAGATTATCGGGTTCTGCAATCAGAAGTTTTATAATAATGAACTCATTGTGCTAACCGAGGAAACTGGGCGTGAAAAACCGCTGACGGTATATAAGACCAGCAGGGGAAACCATGCGCGGGGAAAATATAATCAACGGCAAATTGACGTGATAATCATTATCACCACGGTTGTTAATGAAACAAATGACTTCGTGGATAACCCCAATTTACCGAATGTAGCCATATCCCGGGCACTAGAACGGCTGATTGTAGTTGTATCAGATGATGAAGGAAACCATAATTCCAATACCGGCGATCTAATCAGATATATTGAATATAACAATTTTTAGATCATTAACAGCAGCATCTATTCGGTTTTTGATCTGCTGTATCATCGGTATTCAGAGCAGTTGTTCAACCGCATGAAAGGCAGGAAAAAGGTATCCCAATATGAGTCGGAAAACTAGATGAATGCGGTGATTGAAAAGGTATTGAGCCAGCCGGAGTTCGCTAACTTGGACTACGTAATGCATCAACCCCTAAAAATGTTGATTCGTGATCCTCAAAAACTGGATGAAAGAGAGAGCCGATATGCCATGAATGTATTAACCCATACCGACTTTCTAATCTTCAATAAACTGGACAAAATGCCGGTTCTGGTAGTGGAAGTGGATGGTTATGCGTTTCATGCCAATTATCCTGAGCAGCTGGAACGAGACAAGATGAAAGATACCATTTTGCAGAAATATGGAATTCCGATTTTCAGAGTACGAACCAATGAAAGCGGTGAGGAGGCCAGGCTGCATAGGAAACTGGTGGGGGTTTTGGGTTGAGATGTTGGAACAGAGTTTGTTGGTGGGAATCATTATGACCAAATTTGCATGCAGAATTGGTTAACAAACCACGTGTTATGACGGTTTTTGCTTAGCCAATGTATAATCCGGAAAAGGAGGTCAAACACTTGTCTGCAATCTTCACATGCGAGTGTTTTCATCCGAGATAACACTTAACCGGTACATGTTCATTCACACAAATAGTACACCCGGTATAATAATATTCTCCAAGCTGCCTTTTAAGATTATCTATCAAATCGCGTGCAGTTGCTAGGTAATCCCGCAAATTCAAGTTGGACAGCATCCTCCCCCTATCCAGCAGGCCTTAGATTTATGTCACAACCGATTAACATTACACGCAAGCCGGTTAGCCTCAATTACCAGTGTACAACCACCCATGAATGGATTAGCTACTGTAATACCATCCAAACAGTTGGATTCTTAGAATATATCCTGCAGTTCTCCGTCACCAAACTCTGACAGTATAAGGCCCCGGGAGCCCTGAGAACCATTTTGAACTGCTATTCGATAATTCTGTTGAACCATAACGACAATATTTATCTTGTCTATGATAATGGTATAAAACTCATTAATATTTTGTATAATAATGTAATTTTACAGGAAATTAAAAGGGAATATTTTACACAGTGGAGAAATAGTTTAATTATTAGGATATTTTATTGGAATAACGTTGAATATCGTATATATGAGATGCTGCTAATGTCTATAATGCGAAGTTTGGTATATTACTATCATTCCCGAATAATACTCTTTTGTTAGGTTTTATTTTTATAATTACCGAGGTGTATTCATTGAATGAAAATAATATTACAATTAATAGTGAAGAGGATGCGAAGTTACACATAATAATCCCATTATTACATTCATTAGGGTTTGTTGAAGAACTCCAATTTGAAGGGTCTTTTTATGTTAGATTAGGACACAATACAGTCGAAATTGCAAATTCCAAAAGGCAAGGTATTGGCGGTCGGTATGATATTTTGGTTCGATATCAAGGTAGAAATCTTTGTATTTTTGAAATCAAGTCAACCGATCAGAGCTTAACCGATGATGACCGAGACCAAGCTATTTCATATGCACGTTTAGTCCATCCAATTTGTCCGCTAGCAGTTTTGAGTAATGGAATTGATATACGTATATTTGACGTTGTAACGAAAGAGCTTCTTAACCAAAGTACCATTACGGGTATTGGTGGGCTAAATTTTACTGTGAATTTAGATATCGAGGTAAAATTGCGTCACGAGGCACTTCTTCATTTCATTGGTTTATCTAAACAAAATCTAAAGACGTTTTGCGAATTGCAAAAAACAAGTAGAATGCAACAGTTAGCCGGAACCGAAATGGATCGAACATTAAAAAAATATATTCCATCTCTATATGTTAAAAGAAATGAGCAGGATAATGCATTTTTAACTTTTACTAAACAGCAACAAAAAAACGTATTCACCATAATAGGATCTAGCGGTGTTGGAAAAACCAACTGGATGTGTTATATGGCAAATAATGGCGTTGATTTAGAAAGAAATCAAATGAGCCTATTTTATGCTGGTATGAATCTTGGCCAAAATTTGATCGATACAATTGCTGACGATTTTAATATCACGTTTTCTTCTGAGCGTATAAATATTCAATTATTAAAAAACTTATCCGAGTTTTTAAGAAATAATTCATTTGAATTATTTTTGTTTATTGATGCAATTGAAGAGTGGACACACGAAAATCCAAGCAGAGAAATAGATAGTTTAATTAATTCAATTCAATTGCTGAATGCTCCAATTAAATTAGTTATTAGTTGTAAAATAACAGTTTGGCCAAATTTTATGTGGAGGAATGGAAACCCTAGCCTTTTGATGTTAAATCTGTTTTCTTCATTTTGGGCTTATAATTCTAATAATCGTGAAGACCAAACAAATATTTCTAATGAACCAATCAATTTAAATTATTTTTCCCAAGAAGAGCTTGATGAAGCTGTTGAAAAATATAGTAACCTGTATCACGTAGCAGGACTTGGCCAACCTAATATTAAACTGATTATCCGTGATCCGTTCATGCTTCGTCTAATTTCAGAAGTCTATGAAAATCAAGTTACGAGTATACCAGTTGACATTGAGGAGGAACGATTATTTCGTGCTTACATAGAAAAAAAGCAAATTGTCATAGGTGACAATCAACTTCGAATCCGGATGGCTCAAATAGCGAGATGTTCTTTGGAATCAGGAAGCACCTCGGTTTTTGAATCAGATCTAGGGTTGGCTGTCGACCAGGGATTCGATTCTATGGTGAACCATGGAATATTGCAAAGGTCTGAGGACTCCCATGGACGTAAGAGAATTGCTTTTTATTTTAATGCCTTGAGAGATTATTTAATATCTATAGATGTCTTAAGGCTTGATACAATACCTTTGATGGAATTTAAAAAAACATTTGAAAAGTTATTTTCAAATCCTGTGGGACAATCTGTTGTCAATTGGTATTATAAGTATGCTACTCAGGAACAAAGGGCATATCTTTTAGAAAGGTCCGAATATAGAGCACTTAGTTTCTTACAAACATATCGCGAATTAATACTAAGGAATACTCCTAAATTAAAAAATAAAATAGAACCTTTTTCAATGGCTGAAATAGGACTTTGTGTTAATTTTAGTAGTTTAGGGAATCCGGGATTTGGATTTCGTATTTTAACTGAAGATTGCCCGCAACTAAAAATATATGAAAGCGAAACTCCCAATGATTTACGATATTCATGGGATGTTCCAAGATGGCATAGAAGTTCAACAAATTTCATGACAATGTTACCTGAAGAAGCTGCTTTTGTTTTCTATAAACAACAGTTAAATGAAATTGTCAGTAAAGGTAAACTCAATGAAGATTTTATACTACCATTAATTATTGAGAAACTCTATGCGCTGGTTTACTTCTATCGGAAACAGTTTGATCTTCAAGTTATAAACCCGTTATTTAGCGATTTGCCAATCGCTATTGATTATTTAGAGCAAAAATTACATGAGCTTAAAGCATATATGCTTGCTACTGAGGAAATTTTAACTAGTAACGGTAACATAAAAAATGTGCCTATTCGAAAGGCGGAATTACTTCAACAAAATGATATATTACCGTCCCCGACCATGGGATTCAGTTTCGGAACTACAAGAGAGTCGTTTCCATTAGAAGAATTTGAATTTTACATTGCACAACTAAAGGCACTAGAAATCCCAAATATTTCACCTTTACTACCATGTGCAGATATTAAACCACAAAGAGGCTGCTGTACAGAAGATTTATATTCTAGGGAAAGGAAGGAGTTTGTAGTAAAAAAATTCTATGAGTATTTTTTGCCAACTCTTCGATTAATTATCTCAACCAACTTTCCAAGTCTTGATTTTCAAATGTTACCCTATGGGACAAATTTAGATGTGAACTATCATGATTCCCGCAATTGGTCACTGAGCGAGCTTTGGTACATCAATGGAACTGAGGATAAAACAACAGTAACCTTTGACCCTGAGATATACCATAACGTTGACAAATACCCCGAAGCTCATCAAATATCCGCAACATTTTCGCGTGTAATTCAATGTTATAATAATCCTACTTACCCGAGTGTTAGTACTAGTTCTTATACACCTCTCCGGAACCGAATTTATAAAGAAGTTAAGAAAAGACTAGATCACGTATTGAAAAACATTAATTATACTATGTTATAATTTGAAAGCTTTCTATGTGATTGAAATAATCTCAATAAAACTTGTAGATATCCACTATAATGACATCTCAGTAGAGAAACCTGATTGATCAGAGTTTGCTCGTGCTGATGGATGCACGAGTTTCTATTTATACGTTTTCTATTAGAAGAACATTTGCTAATTCACATTTAGCAAATGGTTTATGCTATTTTTAGATGGAATGAAGTATATAAGATTCGCATTTATTCATTATTCATATTCCCGTTTTGCTAATAATCGGAAGTTGAGTTTGCACATTACTAACTGTATTATCTAAGCCTTGACTGAAAGTTTGATAGATTTGATGTATGGAAGATTGGAGAAGGTGGAGAGGCAACCCGAACTTACAACTTCTTGAAGGAAGACAACGGTAGCAAAAGCAATATGCGCCTTGTGGATTACTATGATGATATAAATGATGATCAGAAAGCAAGGAGGTATAATTATGCGCTTCATTGGCGAAAGATTGAGACAAATCCGAATATCCAGCGATTCGAAGCTATCTCAGGACCAGGTAGCGAAATATGTAGGAATTTCGCCCGGATATATGTCGGAATTAGAGAGCGGGAAGAAGGACAACCCCACTCCAGAATTGGTAGAAAAGTTCGCAGAATATTTCCACATTCATCCAACGTATTTTTACTTGGATTATGCTTATACAATGAAACAAATAATAGAAGGTATGCCAGGGTTGCCAGAGGAACTAAAAGAGTTTTTGCAGGATGAGGACTCGATCAAGTGGTTAGTGCTGACCGAAAAAGCAAAATCAGACGGGGTGCCGCTGGAAGTGTTGGACAAACTTGTAGATGCAGCCAGGGAAATTCAAAATAGCAAAGCCCGTCCATAATTATCAAAACCAGGACGGGCCATTTTTACTTTTGCATCAGCCAGCAGACATCATCAATTAGAAAGTCTTTTTTGCATTATTTGTCAGGCTCTCGCGTGAAAATAAATTGAAATTCCGTTGTTTTTGAGGGAAAGGAGAACCACCATGATCCCACCCCAAAAACTATCCACCCACGGCAAGTTCATAACCGAAACCGAACTGCAGAAGATCTC
>CAZDXY010000135.1:0-8184 GCA_964509385.1 uncultured Rikenellaceae bacterium | reverse complement strand
TGGTTGAAAAGTTGGATGAGCTGATCACAGATAGAACCAGAATAATTGCAGTTACCCACTTGTCTAATTCCCTGGGAACTGTTACTCCCATTAAAGAAATAATTTCCAAAGCACATGCACATAATGTAAAAGTACTGGTTGATGGTGCACAAGGGGTTAAGCATGGCATAGTTGATGTTCAGGATATGGATGCCGATTTTTACGTTTTCTCTGGCCATAAGATTTATGGGCCTACTGGAATTGGAGTGCTCTATGGCAAAGAAGAACTTCTTGAAACGCTACCACCCTGGCAAGGTGGAGGAGATATGATTGCCACTGTTACCTTTGAGAAAACCCTATTCAACGATTTACCCTTTAAATTTGAAGCTGGAACTGCAAACTATATTGGCGCAGCAGCTTTGGCAACTGCACTTAAATACTATCAATCCATTGGTATTGAAGCTGCAACCAATTACGAAACTGAACTACTTGAACATGCCACTAATAGTTTAATGTCTATTGAAGGTGTTAAAATTATTGGCACTGCCAAGCATAAAGCATCCATCATTTCATTCCTCATCAACGATATTCACCCCTACGATACGGGAATGATCCTCGATAAGATGGGTATTGCTGTTCGCACAGGAACTCACTGTACCGAACCAGTAATGGCTCACTTTGGAATCGATGGCACGGTAAGGGCATCGCTAGCCTTTTACAACTCCAAGGAGGAAATTGCTAAACTTATTGAGGGGATTAAACGTGTAAAGATGATGTTTGGGTAATATTTCTATACCATGCCTGAAACAGTGAAACCCATCACCAGCACATCATCGAACTGCTGATTTTTTCCCTTCCATTCTTCAAACTTTTCAGCAAGAATATCTTTCTGCTCGCTCATGGGCAATTTTTGTACATCAAGCATTAGTGATTGTAAGTTCTGTCTTTTAAACTTTTTATAATCGTCACCACCAAACTGATCGTAGTAGCCATCGGTAAATAAGTAAATATACTCCGAACCATCTATTTCAATTTCATGATTAGTGTAGCACTCCTTTTCCACAGGGAATACCCCAATTGGCATTTTATCCGCGGTATACTCTTTTATTTCGTTATTTTTAATAATGATTAGAGGGATGAATGCCCCTGCATATTGTATTTTTTTCTTTTTTCGATCTACAATGCACATCGACATATCCATACCATCGCGTGCATCGTTGGGGTTATTGGTCTGCCTTAGAGTTAATTTAATACTGGCACGAAGATGATTTAAAAGCGATGCAGAATCGAAAACACCCTCCTTTACTACTTCATTAAGAAGGGAAATGCCAAGGATACTCATAAAAGCACCCGAAATACCATGTCCAGTGCAATCGGCTATTGCAATTAAAGTGTAATTATCAATTGTTTTTACCCAGTAAAAATCGCCACTAACAATGTTTTTTGGGAGGTAAAGGATGAAGTGATCTCCCAACTCTTTTGAAATGAAATCTTTTGGGGGGAGTAATGCCGTTTGTATACGCTGAGCATACTCAATGCTGTCCGTTATTTCCTTGTTCTGCTTTAGCAGCTGATCGCGTTGACTTTCAATCTCCTCGTTGCGTAAATCTAATTCCTTATTCTTTAGCTCAATAACCTGATTCTTTGAAACTATTTGCTGATTCACCCTACGCTTATCGATGTATGCGTAAACAACCAATGCAATAATAATTATTAAAGCCATCACTCCGCCCAAAAGTGAACGCAACAGCGTTCTCTGATGGCTCAGGTCTGCATTCTTTTTTTCAAGTTCAGCCTTTTGTTTAACAATCTCCTTCTCCTTTTTTTGCGTTTCGTAAAGTGTGTTCAATTCTGCAATCTGTCTGCTTTTCTCTTCATTGTAAATACTATCATTAAGGTGAGCTGCTTTGGCTAAATATTCATAAGCCTTCTCAAATTTTCCTTCTTCCTTATACACCAATGTTAAAATATTTAGTGCCTCCAATTCAACCCTTTTAACTTTTATTGAACTGGCTATTCGCAATGATTCAAATGCCAGTTTTTTTGCGCTAACTATATCTTTTATGGATAATTTTATCCCAGCCATAGTTAATAACGACTTAGCTACTCCTTGTCTGTCTCCAATCTCTTCATACTTTTCTTTTGCCCTTTCAATGTAACCCATTCCATTCTTTATATCATTCTTGTTAATAAACAAGGTTGATAAATCTGAGAAAACATTAGCTACGCCATTTTTATCGGATATTGCTTCAAACTTTTCTAAAGCTGTTAGATAGTATTCGTGAGCCACCTTGTAATCTTCCTCAAACATTAAGATTCTGCCTAATTGATTGTATGCATAACCTTGCCCCTGAATGTGATTGGACTCTTCAAAAAAATGGAGTGATTTTATGAAATACTGCTTCGCCTGATCGTACTGAGACCATTCAAAATAGATATTACCAATGCTGTACATGGTTACTCCGATATCCCTTATGCTTGTATTTCTCTCGTGTATTGCCAATGCTTCAAAATACATGTTTAGAGCATTGGGATAATCTCCAAGGTTCTTATATACAACACCCAAATTTACCAAGGCTATTGCATAACCTACACTATCGCCAAGCTCTTTTTTGAGATTAAGAGCGTATTCATGTATTTTTAAAGCTTGGGCAAGTTCTCCAATATTTTGGTACACATTGGCCAAATTGCCAAGTGCCCGGGCAACCCCAACTGAATCGCCAATTTGCCTTGAGTATTGTAAAGATTCGTTGAAATACTTTATGGAATTTTCATTATCACCCGTTTCGTTATAAATTGCCCCTAGGTTGTTGTAGGTTTTGGTAAGCTGTGAAAAATTGGATAGCCTTCCGTTGATCTCAACTGATTTATTATAGCAATCAATGGCTTTATCAGGTATTCCTTTAAAGTAGTATACCAGCCCAAGATTATGATACGCCAAGGCCTTATCTTCTGAATCAATGGCTGCATTGGCAATGGCTTGCTTTGAATACTCCTCCGATTCGTCAAGATTATCGTATAAGGTTAACCTTGCCAGCTGATTTAGCACTGAGACACTAGTGGATTCAGTGGCATTTTTAAGCTCTTTTTTTAGGCTGTCAATAGTGTTTTGCTGAGAAAAAGATGCTATGTTCGTGAGCAAAAAAAATGAAACTAAGATTATTTGGCGCATGCTATCTTAATTTTGTGTTGAAAACCAAATGTAGCAAAAAAGTTGTGTGTTGCAATTTCTACAAAGCAATTTTCAAAACGAATTCATATTCGCTTGCAATAACTTGAAGATTAGCTGTAAATTTGCAATTTTAACATTATGTATTACAAATGACAATCAATACCATACAAGATCAAATAGTAGAAGAGTTTAGTGTTTTTGACGATTGGATGGATCGTTACCAGCAGCTTATCGACATTGGCAATGAACTTCAACCCATCGATGAGAAGAAGAAAATAGATCAACATTTAATTAAAGGTTGCCAAAGTAAGGTTTGGGTCGATGCCGAACTGAGAGATGGCAAAATCTTCTTCGAGGCTGACAGCGATGCCATCATCACCAAGGGTATCGTTGCCCTGCTAATCCGGGTGCTCAACGGACAAACCCCAAAGGATATTATCGATACCGATTTGTACTTTATCGACAAGATTGGGCTGAAGGAAAACCTCTCACCCACCCGTTCCAATGGCCTGCTGGCCATGATTAAGCAGATGAAACTATACGCCTTAGCGTATCAATCAAAAATAGATAGCTGATCTAAACAGTTTTTGTTTGAGATTGTTATTGTTGAAAATACTATAGATTTATGAATATCGATTAACGATTTATGATTTAGGAAGTTTTTTTATTCTATTGAACCTCATTAGTTCAATTCGTAAATCAAAAATCTTCAACTTTTCTCATGAACGAAGTGAATAATCCTTGTTCGATATTTAATTACAAATTAAAAAAGTTAGTAATGAGCCAGCCTCTAGACATACTTGCCATTGAAGCGAACATTGTAAAAGTCCTCAAAAATGTTTTCGATCCCGAGATCCCTGTAAACATATACGATCTTGGCCTAATCTACGAAGTAGATGTTGAGGACGGGGGCAAAACCACAGTAAAGATGACCCTAACAGCCCCCAACTGCCCCATGGCCGACAAACTGCTTGAAGAGGTGGAAGAAAGGGTTGGGTCTGTGGAAGGTGTTTCGGAAGTAATCATCTACCTTACCTTCGATCCTCCCTGGGATAAAAGTATGATGAGCGATGAGGCTATGCTGGAATTGGGATTCCTTTAATAAAATTTTTTATCAATAAGTTTTCTTCCTCTAATATCAGTAAGTATTATTCCCATTTTGTTGTAACTTTGCAGCTGAACTCATTTAAACATATGAAGCTAAAAACCATACTAAAAGCCACTCGAACATATTCGATTATTGTTTTTGGTCTTTTCCTTTATGCTCTTTCTTGGACAGCGTTCCTACTTCCTCATAAAATAACAGGTGGAGGGGTTTCCGGAATTGGAGCGCTGGTGTTTTACGCAACAGGGTTCCCTTTAGGATACACATATTTTATCATCAACATCGGGCTAATCTTAATAGCCATAAAGATGCTTGGTGCCAACTTTGGAATTAAAACAGTATTCGGGGTTGTTGCAGGTTCAATTCTACTCTCTGTACTCCAGTCTATTATTACACTTCCTGTTGTTGAGGACAAGTTTATGTCTGCCATTATAGGGGGAATTCTTGCTGGGGTAGGCCTGGGAATTATCTTTACCCAAGGCGGAAGTACCGGTGGCACCGATATCATTGCGATGATTATCAACAAGTATCGGAATATTAGCCCTGGCAGGGTTATCCTCATGTGCGATGTTTTTATCATTGGCTCTTCGTTTCTTGTTCTCACAGAACTAACCCCAGTCAAACGTATTGAAACCATTGTTTACGGGTATGTCGCCATGGCAATTACAGCCTACGCAATAGATGCTGTTCTTTCGGGTAATCGTCAATCGGTACAGATGTTCATTTTTTCTAGAAAGTATGCAGAAATTGCAGACCGCATTACTTCACAGCTTAATAGAGGTGTAACAGTGATCGATGGTCAGGGTTGGTACACTAAGGAAAACCAAAAGGTAGTAATAACTTTGGTTCGTAAACATGAGTCAAGCGACATCTATAAGATCATCAAAGAAATTGATTCTGAGGCTTTCATTTCTGTCGCCAATGTTATGGGAGTTTATGGGCAAGGGTTCGAGAGGATCAGGTCATAGATCATAACAATTTCATCACATTCAATTAACCTCTTTAAAATAGCTAAAATCCTTAAAACAATAGGACTTCTGGCGCAATTTTCTTTTATTTGCGACCAAATTAGTATTTCACATGAAGAAATTTATACTTTCACTCATTATAAGCACCCTGTCCCTTATTGCCGTTTTTCTTTTTACTCAAACACTAGATCATCAGGTACAAAATATAGCATCAGTAAAACCTATTGAATTAGATGTTTATACACCAATTCTTGAATATGGAATCCCTGTAGATTCTTTTGACATTTCAACCAACACCATAAAACGCAATCAAACCATTGGCAGTATTATGATTTCTTTGGGCTTTAGTGGCGATTATATCCGTCAATTGCCCATAAAAACCAGAGACGTTTTCGATATCCGCTCCATAAGAGCGGGAAATTCCTATAAAGTGTTTACAAGACGTGACACTTCTGCCACCATAGAGTACCTCGTTTACGAGCATTCTTCCAAATATTACGTAATTTTCCATTTTAACGATTCCCTAGTAGTACGTTACGAGCAAAAGGAAATCAGACCCATTACCCGTCTCAGCGAAGCTGAAATTACCTCATCGCTGTGGGAAGCTATGAGCGACTATAATCTAAGCCCTGTTCTTGCTCTCGACCTTTCCGATGTTTTTGCTTGGGCTGTTGATTTCTTCGGGCTTTATCATGGCGATAACTTTAAGGTTCTTTACGATGAACTTTACATTGATGATAAGTCTGTGGGAATTGGAACCATACATGCTGCCTGGTTTGAACATCGGGGAAAAAAATACTATGCTTTCCGCTATATGCAGGATTCTACGTGGAGCTACTGGGACGAGGAAGGCAATAGCCTTCGTAAGGCATTTCTTAAAGCACCTTTACGTTTCTCTCGTATCAGCTCGCGCTTTTCGTATAACCGTAAACATCCGGTATTGAAGATTTACCGACCGCACACGGGTGTTGACTATGCTGCACCCGAGGGAACTCCCGTAGTTGCATTGGGCGATGGAGTAATTATAGAAAGAGGCTATAATCATGCAGCAGGAAATTATGTAAAAATTCGTCATAATAGCGTTTACACAACGGGATATAACCACTTTTCCAGATTTGGGAAAGGTATTACCAAAGGGGCAAGGGTTTCACAAGGGCAAGTGATTGGTTATGTGGGCAAAACAGGTTATGCCACAGGTCCGCATCTCGACCTAAGATTCTGGAAAAACGGTAAGCCAATTGATCCCTTAAAGGTTGAGGCTCCATCGGTTGAGCCGATTAAAGAGGAGAACAAGGAATCTTTTAATAATATAGTAAATGGCTACCGCATAAAACTCGACAGCATATCTCTTCGCCCGGTTTTTCCTGCTTACAACACCTTTACATTTTTTTAAAAAAGAAATTGTTTCTGAAAAATCATTGACGTTAAATCATTTTTATTATACATTGCAAGAAAAAAAAATGATGATCATGTTGAAATCCAATTTTTTCAGATGGAAAAAGTATTTCCTAGGGTTTATCGTAATGGCAACTTTCACTTCTTGTAAGGTTGCTTACTTCCCAACAACCCACAATTCCCCAATGCTAAGCAATAAGGGAGAATTTCAGGCTTCAGGAATTATCGGTGCTGGGAATCTTGAATTACAAACAGCCTACGCTGTTACCGATAACATTGGGGTTATGCTTAATGGCAGCTATTTCAGCGATAAAAGAGAAATTTCGTTAGATGAAGATATTACAAAAGATATTACGGAACAACGTACTTTAATAGAAGCTGGTGCTGGTTACTTCACTAAAATTGGAGGCTCTGTTATCCTTGAAGTGTATGGAGGCGGTGGTATCGGAAAAGTTCCTGGCGATTTTAGGTATGTGGATTACACATACGATGGTAGCCAAACAGCATCCATGTCAAAAATATTTCTGCAACCAGCCATAGGGCTTGGAAGCGATTTGGCTGATTTTAGTGGTGTCTTCCGAGTTTCATTAATTACCATAAACAATGAAACAAGATATTTCGTCGAACCTGGCTTATTGATGAAGGTGGGTTACAAAAATGTACGCTTTGTGGGCAATCTAGGTTTCTCTGCTTCGTACTATGCTAATAAAACTTTTTCCTGGGATCACAACCCCTTTATAATAGGTTTGGGGCTGCAATTCAATATAGGTCGTAAGTATTAGTTTGAAAAGCGGGTTAATAAATTGCCTTCCCTGTAATAAAGCGGTCTAAAATAGCTGGAAAATATTCGTATTCCAGCTGATGAACCCTCTCTGCTAAAGTTTCAGGTTTATCGCAAGGCAAAACAGGACACTTAACCTGAAAGATGATATCGCCTTCATCGTAATTTTCGTTAACCATATGAATGGTAATTCCACTTTCAGAATCCCCCGCTGCGATAACGGCTTCATGCACCTTAATGCCGTACATTCCCTTACCGCCATATTTGGGGAGTAATGCAGGGTGTATGTTCACAATCTTATTGGAAAATTCCTTAATAATTTTCTGTGGTATTAGCTTCAAAAAACCCGCTAGAACAAGAAAATCAATCCTATTGCTTTTTAGAATATCCAGTACAATATCGTTCTTCAAATCATCATTTGTAAATGCAACAGTAGGAACACCTAGTCTCTCCATCCTTTTAAATACAAAAGCATTAGGATTATTTGATAAGACTAACTGAACCTTAACTTCCTTTGAATTCTTAAAATAGTGTACCAAATTCTCTGCATTGCTTCCAGACCCGGAAGCAAAAATCGCTATACTGTTCATTATCTGAAAATTGGGTTATGGGTGCCTTAAAAAAAAGGAAAAAATTCTACATATAAGCATCAAAATTAAAAACAAAAAATATACTTTTGCCCTGAAATTAAAATAAAGACTTTTTTTTATTGATCAAATGTTTATTTTTTTAAATACAATTAATCCTAATTACTAATTAAACTTTAAACGCTATGTCTGACATT
>CAZDXY010000134.1:0-8206 GCA_964509385.1 uncultured Rikenellaceae bacterium | reverse complement strand
CTAGACCAAAAACCAGATACTACTAAACCAGCAATAATATGCCAAATACCCCACCATGCTGCAATAAAGGCCATTCCGCCCAGACCATTGAAAAGGTTAGGATTAAAAATCAGCACTAATCCTAAACCCGAATTCTGAATACCAGTTTCAATGGTAAGGGTTCTTCTGTCAGGTTTTGGCAGTCCAAATACCGATGCCAATGAATAGCCAGTCAATAGTGCAAGCATGTTATGAATAAGCACAATAAGTATGATAAAGTGAATGTAGTCGAGGAAAAATTTAAAATTTGAGGCAAAGGCGGCAACAATAAATCCGATAAAAGCTATAAAGGAGAAAATCTTAAAGGGTTTGCTTATTTTTTGTGCCAAGATTGGAAATCTATTGGCAAATAAAACCCCAAGAATAATTGGAATTCCTAAAAGGATGAAAACGGTTTTCATCATTTCCCAAGCATCAATGGTAATGGGTATTACCATATCGGCAGTTCCGGAGTAAAGACCACCCCAAAGGGCAAAGTTGAGAGG
The DNA here is from genome assembly GCA_964509385.1 of uncultured Rikenellaceae bacterium. GTDB lineage: Bacteria > Bacteroidota > Bacteroidia > Bacteroidales > Tenuifilaceae > MWFE01. The sequence goes on along the minus strand of CAZDXY010000134.1, from coordinate 7,682 downwards.
GGTCATAAAAATTGCAGATAGAGTTGCTATGGCCGTTAGAGTAACGGATAGTTCAATATTAGCTTTAGCAATGGAGGACATAAAGTTTGAAATATTTCCACCTGGGCATGCGGCAACCAAAATCATCCCAAGAGCTACGCTAGGTGTTGGTTTAATGATAAGCACCAATAAAAATGTTAATGCTGGAAGTGCAACAAATTGTGATAATATTCCGATAACTGCAGATTTTGGTTTAACGAATACATCCTTGAAGTGCTTTAATTTTATGCCCAGCGCAACACCAAACATTATGAAAGCCAAGGTTACATTCATGAACATCAACCCTCCCTTAGTAAAGTTGAGCCTAATCCAATCGAGGATATCCATACCAATCTTAATATGGGTTTCAACTTTAGCAACTTTACCCTCCGAAAGTTCAACCCTATGGCGATTGGTGTAGTAAAGATCAAAACCTTCTTGCCTAAAAGTTGGTGATCCTGCAATGGATAAAGCTTCATCCACAGACATTCCTATCCTAAGCAATGAGATGGGTCTAAAATCATTAGTTTTTTTAACATCAGATTTATCCTTATTCGATTCTATCTTGTTAACATGATCGGTGCGAATATCAACTATTTCCCCGTTAGAAATCACGGCTTGATCAATTCCATAGAAGAAACGTGAAACGGCTATTGTCGTGGTTGGCGGTCCAACCAGTTCAATTAGTTGAGTTGAATCAATTCCAACACTTATCCTATCAAGGAGTTTTGGATAATTATCTGCAAATAATTGAGATGGTATTAAAATACTTATCAAACCGAGGGTTATCAGACTAATTCTGATTTTTGTGGATATACCTTTTATTATCTTCATAAGATATGTATTAAGGTAAATAAGAATTGGCGTTGCAATATAGTTTAAAATTAAGACAAAACAATTCTTTAGAAAAAATAGTAATTTGTAAAGTCCAATTAATCTGCCAATTAATCTTCCTCAATGATTTCCCTCAAGAGCTTACCTTGCTGCTCATACCCTTTTTTGCCAAGCAATGCAAACATATTTTTCTTGTATGCTTCTACTCCAGGTTGGTCGAAGGGATTAACCTTTAATAAGTAACCGCTTAGCGCACAAGCCTTTTCGAAGAAATACATTAAGTAACCTATCCAATATTCGTTTAGGCTAGGTATTTGGATGTTTAAATTTGGAACTCTTCCATCGAGATGAGCCAGGGTTGTTCCCAACTGAGCCATTCTATTTACCACGGAAAGACGCTTTCCTGCAATGTAATTTAATTCATCTAAATTATTTTCGCTTTTTGGAATGATTAATTTATGCTTGGGTTCGAGAACCGAAACAACGGTTTCAAAAATTATCCGCTTACCTTCCTGAATATACTGACCAAGGGAATGAAGATCTGTGGTAAAATCTACACCAGCAGGGAAAATTCCCTTATTTTCTTTGCCTTCACTTTCACCATAGAGCTGCTTCCACCATTCAGCTAGGTAGTGAAGTTTTGGAGAATAGTTTACCAAAATTTCAATAAGGTATCCTTTGTTGTATAATGCATTACGAGTAGCTGCATATAGACAGGCAGGGTTCTTTTCGAACGGTATTTCTATTCCAGTGTCTTTCTCGGCACAGATAGCACCTTTTACTAACTTGTTGATATTAAACCCAGCAATGGCTATGGGAAGTAGACCTACAGGAGTGAGCACCGAGTATCTTCCCCCAACATCATCGGGAATTATAAAGGTTTTGTAGCCTTCCTGAATGGCAAGTTTTCTCAGGGCACCCTTGTTTTTATCTGTTATGGCTACAATTCGCTTGGCTGCTTTTTCCTTACCAACTTTTGCTTCGAGATGTTGCTTTAACAATCTGAAGGCTATGGCTGGTTCAGTGGTAGTTCCTGACTTGGAAATTACAACAATTGAGTAGTTGTACTTGTCAAGTACATCTAGAAGTTCTCTGTGGTAATCCTCACAAATATTATGACCTGCAAAAACGATCAATGGTGCTTTTCTCTTCACCATGCTTGAAAATGAATGGCTAAGTGCTTCAATCACAGCTTTGGAACCAAGGTAGGATCCTCCAATGCCTATTACCACAACAATGTCGCTATCCTTTTTTAGGTCCTTAGCAACCTTCTTGATTTCAGAAAGTTCTTTGTTTTTTATTGAAGAGGGAAGGGTGAGCCACCCAAGATAATCGTTTCCCTTTCCGGTTTTCTGTTCCAAGGACTCCAGATTGCTGAACAACTCGTTTTTGTATCCAAAAACCTGATCTTTAGTTGCAAACTGGTAAATGTGTTCTAGGTTAAGCTTCATTCCTTCCATGACCATATGTTTACTGCAAATTTATAGTAGTTTTTCCGTTAAAAGTTTCATCTCTATAGCTGGAGCAATCTTTTCGTAGAGTATATTGTAAACTGCATCAGTTATTGGCATTTTTATTTTATACTTTTGATTGATTTCATGGATGCAAAGGGTGGCGTAGTAACCCTCTGCCACCATGTTCATCTCCATGATAGCAGCATTAATAGAGTATCCTTTTCCTATCATTGTTCCCAAAGATCGATTTCGGCTAAATTGGGAGTAGCACGTTACTAAGAGGTCACCAAGGTATGCAGAGGTGTCCGTTTTGCGTTTACTTGGGTATGTTTTATTCAAAAATCGTTTTATTTCCCTTTGAGCATTGCTTACCAGTACGGCTAAAAAGTTATCACCATATCCTAAACCATGGGCAACTCCCGCAGCAATGGCAAAAATATTTTTAAGGACTGTGCTATACTCGGTTCCATAAATATCGGTTCCAGTGATGATCTTAATGTAATATGACTCGAAATAGGAACCAATCTCATGGGCATTGCTCTTATCCTTACACGAAATGGTTAAATATGATAGCCTTCCCAATGCAACCTCTTCGGCGTGACAAGGACCACTTATTACACCGATGCTATCAAAGGGGACGTTGTAAATCTGGTTAAAATACTCAGCAACCGTTATATTGTCTTTTGGGATAATGCCTTTTATTGCGGTTACAATAAATTTATTTTTGAGATTTTCTGATAGCGGTTCCAGCCATATTTTTAGAAATGCTGATGGAACAACAAAAATGATAATATCAGAATCGCGCACAACATCATTGATGTTGTTTTGAATATTTATCCTACTCAAATCGAAATATACCGAACTTATGTAAAGTGGGTTATTCTTATGCTTCTTTATATTATTAATTATCTCAGGTTCTCTAATATACCAGTTTATACCGCTCTGGTTTTCATGCAGGATCTTAACAATAGCTGTTGCCCAGCTACCGCTACCGATTACTCCAATTCTTTTTACGGACAACATATTTACTCCAGCCAAGAGAAGATTTATTAATCAAAGCTACGCTTTTATGATTAATTGCAAAAGCTAAGGTAACCTTTTTTCATAAATAGAGAAAAACAAGAGCACTGAATAGCTTATTGCTAAAATAAAAAAGGGGGCTAAAGCCCCCTGAACTATCCGAACCTTTTCTATCAAGCTATGAGAAAAATATTTATTGGTCCGGTGGTCTGCTGCAAATATATTAAAACATTTTGAAGAAAAGTGTAAAAAATCATATTTTTTCAATTTTTTTTTCATTTTTTCACGATCAAATAATAGTTATTGCCACTTCCCTGTTATTTCTTGGGCCATCAAACTCGCATAAAAAGATGTTTTGCCAAGTCGATAATCCTAATTTACCATCTATAATTGGAATTGTTTCCTGTGGCCCGATTATACCAGCCTTTAGATGTGAGTCGCCATTGCCATCCTGTACATCGTGGAGCCATACTCCCTGAGGTATTAGTTTTGTGAGAAGATTTAGCACATCGGTTTGTACCGACTGATCCCAGTTTTCCTGGATCATTATGGCAGCTGTGGCACCCCTAGCATATACGTTTGCAATCCCCGAATTTATTCCCGATTCATTTACAATCCTCTCAACATCAGGAGTTATGTCGTACATGCCTTCGCGTTTTGAAGTTCGTATGGTTATAATTTTTTGCATATCAATTTAGTTTTTTAGCAAAGATACCAATCAAATAGCTATACTCCATTTTTTTCTATTTTTGGGAATGGAAAAAAAGGATATTACAGGTTTTACGCTTGCTGAAATTGAGGTTGAGGTTCAACTTTTGGGTTACTCTGCTGCCTTGGCAAAGGATATTTCCGCATGGATTTATAGGAGAGGCTGCAAATCTTTTTTCGACATGGAAGGCATTCCCTTTGATTTAAGACGAAAACTCGATGAAAGATTTGCTTTAACAAATACTCTTCCAGTGAAGTTTCAGGAATCAAAGGATGGAACCAAAAAGTACCTGTTTAAAACGATCCAGAGAAATCCTTTTGAGTCGGCATATATGCCTGGCGTGAAAAGAAATACGCTTTGCATATCAATACAGTCGGGTTGCAGAATGGGTTGTGGGTTCTGCTATACAGGAGCGTTGGGTCTTCGCGAAAACCTAACCACTTCTCAGATCGTTGGTCAGCTTATTGCCATTCCCGAGAGGGAAAAGATTAACCGCTTAGTAATTATGGGTATGGGTGAGCCGCTCGACAACCCTGACCCACTATTTAAGTCGTTTGAAATTCTGAATGCCCATTGGGGCTTAGCTTTTGGCGCAGCCAATATCACCCTTTCAACCGTTGGCATTCTGCCCATGCTGGGCAAGCTGATCGATTCCCGTAGCTGTAACGTGGCCATTAGTCTGCATAGCCCATTCCCAGAGCAACGGAAAAAGTTGATTCCTGTCGAAGCAGAGTTTCCAATCCATGGTATAATCGATTTTTTGGGGCAGAATCCACTAAAAAAGCCGCTTCGGCTATCTTTTGAGTATGTTATATTACCCGGAATAAATAACTCCATTGATCATGCCGCAGAAACTGTAAATTTACTGGCTAATCTAAGTTGCCATGTTAACGTTATACCCCTAAATACTCCAAAGGAAATATCCAACAATCAGGAATTTGCCAGGGAGTTTCAGAGAAAACTGAACTCACTTGGGCAACCCGCCACACTAAGGATTTCGCGGGGAAATGATATTGATGCTGCCTGCGGGATGATGGCGGGGGGAGATTAAAAAATCACCCCTCAACCCATTTTGTCACCGCCTCCATCGTGGGATTTGCCAATCCCAGCTTATTCTTCTTGTTGAAACCGCACAGGTCGTTGAAGAGTTTGCCTGCTTTTAAACTCTTTAGCGAGGCAACAGTGTTGAGCCCCATTTTCTCCAGGACAGGAACCCACTCTGCAGGAATACCTGCTTTGGTAAATGTTTCAGCTGAATCCTTGCGGGTTTTTGGCTCTGGTTTCATTTGGGGGAAGAAGAGTACATCCTGTATGGATGGTTGGTTGGTCATGAACATGGTGAGGCGGTCAATTCCAATCCCCATACCCGAGCATGTGGGCATGCCGTACTCCAGCGCACGCACAAAATCGTGATCAATGAACATGGCTTCATCGTCGCCCTTTTCGCTCAGCTTTAGCTGATCCTGAAAGCGCTCCAGTTGGTCGATGGGATCGTTGAGCTCGCTGTAGGCGTTGCACAGTTCCTTGCCGTTCACCATCAGCTCAAAGCGCTCGGTGAGTTCGGGGTTGCTACGGTGTCGCTTGCAAAGGGGCGACATCTCAATGGGGTAATCCATTATAAATGTGGGTTGCACAAAGTGAGACTCGCACTTCTCGCCAAAAATGGTATCGATAAGTTTACCCTTGCCCATGGTATCGTCAACTTCAATCTTCAGCTCTTTACAGAACTGCCGAAGTTGCTCCTCGCTCTTGCCAGATATATCAACCCCAGCGTACTCCTTAATGGCATCGGTCATGGTAAGCCTGCGGAATGGGCGCTTGAAATCGATCTCCTTGTCACCCAGGGTAACCTTTGTGGTACCATGCAGTGCAAGTGCTACCCGCTCAATCATCTCCTCGGTGAAGTCCATCATCCAGAAGTAGTCCTTGTAGGCAACGTATATTTCCATTACTGTAAATTCAGGATTGTGGGTACGATCCATCCCCTCGTTACGGAAGTCCTTGGAGAACTCGTAAACCCCATCAAAGCCACCAACAATAAGCCTTTTAAGGTAAAGCTCATTGGCTATCCTTAGGTACAGTGGGATATCCAAAGCATTATGATGTGTTACGAATGGGCGAGCAGCAGCACCACCAGGTATTGGCTGAAGAATGGGCGTTTCAACTTCTAGGTATCCCTTGGAGTCGAAAAATTCACGAAGGGTATTGATGATCTTATTGCGTTTAATAAACACATCCCTAACCTGAGGGTTAACGATCAGATCGACATAACGTTGGCGGTACCTTTGTTCAGGATCAGTGAAAGCATCAAAGACATGACCATCCTTTTCCTTAACAATGGGCAAAGGGCGAATGGATTTGGACAAAACCTTTATATACTGTGTGTAAATAGATTCCTCACCCATTTGGGTTTTGAAGATATAACCTTTAATGCCAACGATATCCCCAATGTCGAGCAACTTTTTGAAAACGGTATTGTACAACGTTTTATCTTCTCCCGGGCATACATCATCGCGGCGGATGTATACCTGAATTCGCCCTTTTTCATCCTGAATCTCGAAGAACGAGGCATTGCCCATGATCCTTCGGGTCATGATCCTTCCGGCAACTCTAACCTCAGCCTTTTGCTCACAAAGAGCATCAAAATTTTTAAGTATTTCGGTAGTTGAGTGAGAAACGGGATACCCCTCGGCAGGGTAAGGGTTGATACCCAACTTGCGTAATTCGGCCAATGATTCACGTCGGATTTGTTCCTGTTCGCTAAGATCAAACATGATTATTTGTTTTTTTGGCTGCAAATATACTTAAAATAAGAGAGCATTTGTTGAATAAAATGCTGCAATTATTTAATAGGTTAAAGGATTCAAAATCTCCAATTTTTGGTAATTTTGCAGGTCTAAAGTTTTAATAAAGGATTGTTTTGGAGGGCAAAAAAAGCATAGAGAGAAAGCCATCCTGGCTAAAAATAAAGCTTCCTTCGGGTGAGGGTTACAACCGTGTTAGCCGTGTGGTAAAGGAACATGGATTACATACCATTTGCACAAGTGGCATGTGCCCAAATATTGGTGAATGCTGGAGTAACGGAACGGCAACCTTCATGATTTTGGGCGATGTTTGCACCCGTTCATGTCGTTTTTGTGCAACCACCACAGGGAAACCCCTACCTCCAGATCCCAATGAACCAACTCAAGTAGCAAGATCAATTAAGCTAATGGGGCTTAAGCATTGCGTTATAACATCGGTTACCCGAGATGACCTAGAGGATGGTGGTGCAAAGCACTGGTATGATACAATTGTTGAAGTTAGAAGGCAAAGCCCAAGCATAAAGATTGAAGTGCTAATTCCTGATTTTAATGGTGATTCAACTTTAGTTGATTTAGTACTTCAAGCAAAACCCGACATTGTTGCCCATAACCTTGAGACAGTAAAAAGACTCACACCTTCAGTACGTTCAAAAGCAAACTACGAAAAAAGCCTGAAAGTTATTGCACATATTGCAAAAAAGGGTTATCTTTCCAAATCGGGAATAATGATTGGGCTTGGCGAGAAACAATCTGAGGTTGAGCAGTTAATGGATGACTTAAGAGCCATTGGCTGTAGATCAATCACCATAGGGCAGTATCTTCAACCTAGAAATGAAAACCTAG
>CAZDXY010000133.1:0-8453 GCA_964509385.1 uncultured Rikenellaceae bacterium | reverse complement strand
GGAGCTGGTCCTTAATCCGCCTAAGCTCGTTAAAGGTGATGGTTTTAGTCATATTTGAAAAGGATTTTATTAGTATAATATTATGCAATAAATATATGAAAACATATCGAATTAAAAAAAAGAAAACCAACCAACACAACTAGATTAACTTAGTTTAACAGCCATTTTTTGTCTTCCATTTAATACTCTACACTTTTTGACACAACAACTTTACTTGCTAACATTAACTTTTCTTAATTTAGCAAGCTATTTTGTTTTCCTTGTTTTGTATGCTGTTCCAGCCAAAATGTTTTTTTATCCCAATTCATTAAACGTTTTTGACCAAGGATTGTTATCATTTCTTCTGAGTATTTTGCAATTTTGCGATTGCCTTTTGATAATCAGACATTAAGAAATTGAAACTTTTTACATTTTCACCATTTACAATAAATGCATAAATTATCCTTAGTAGTTACTGATCTCGATGGCACGTTGCTTAGCTCAAATAGCGAGGTGAGCGATATAGATATAGCAACCCTTAAAATGCTTGGAGAAAAAGGGGTAGTTAGAGTAATCGCCACAGGTCGATCACCCTTCTCGTTTGATAAGGTAATTGACAAAGATTTCCCCTTTGATTACCTAGTTTTCTCATCTGGAGCAGGAATAATGCATTGGCAAAACAAAAATATTCTTTATTCAACTGAGCTTAATAGCAGTGATATTCAGAATGTTGTTGATGAACTAATTTTTCACAATGTTGATTTTATGGTTCACGAACCCATACCCGCCAACCATCGATTTCTTTACCATTATACGGGTAGTAATAATAGTGACTTTTTAAAACGGGTGGAGATTTATAAACCATTTTGTCGTCCCTATATTCCAGGGGTTCCGTTTGACGCTAATGCAACACAGATTATTGCTGTGTTACCCCATGATGTGGATTGGTTCGAAAACCTCAAGAATCGTTTTCCGTTGCTTAAAGTTATACGTGTAACATCCCCTCTCGATGGTCATTCAATCTGGATGGAAATTTTTCCACGGGATGTATCCAAAGCTCATGGAGTTCGATGGATATGTAATAATCTCAACATTAACCTCGAAGAGGTTATTGCCATTGGCAACGATTTTAATGATCTGGATATGCTCTGCAGCGTGAAAAGAAGTTATGTGGTGGATAATTCGCCCCATGAACTAAAAACTAGATTTATAAATGTGAGATCTAACAACGAGTCAGGGTTTAGCCATGCAGTTGAGATGGCAATGAATGAAGGAATTAACTAAAAACACTTAGCCTAATAATTGATTATGGATTCTTTAACACACATAGTTCTTGGCACAGCAACCGGAGGTGCAGTACTTGGAAGGAAAGCCGGAAACAAAGCGCTCTTTTGGGGTGCTCTGGCGGGATCGATTCCTGATTTTGATGTTGCAATTACCTCGTTCTATGAGCCTGTTGAATCACTATTCGTACATCGAGGATTTAGCCATTCCATCGTTTTTGCTTTAATAGTTGCTCCTTTGCTTGGGTGGATTATATCAAAAATTCATAGAGATGTTAGTTTCCGACATTGGTCATTGATGGCTTTTCTAGCGATTCTAGTTCACATAACAATTGATTGCTTTAATACCTATGGAACCGCATTGCTTGAACCATTCAGCGGTATGCGTCTTGCTTTCGACTCCATAGGAATAATCGATTTTGTTTTACTAATCCCAATCCTAATATTAATGATTATTGCCATTTTTCAGCCAAAATTTACCAATAACCGAAAAGTCCTTTCCATAGTTGTATTAGTTTACACTTTGCTATTTGTTTCCTTTTCTGTAGTAAATAAAGTTATTATTGAAAGTAATATAAAAAAACAAATTGTCAGTCAACAAATTGATTACAAAAATGTTAAAACAGCTCCATTGCCATTAACAAACTTTTTATGGCTTATTCTTGCCGAAGATTCCAATGGATATCATTTTGGCTATTACAGCAATTTTGATAAAGATACAGTTAGCCTAAAGTATATCCCAAGGAATGAGCAGTTACTCGCTGAATTATCAGAAAATCATAAGGTTAAGGGATTAATTCGTTTTACCGATGGTTTCTATACCGTTAATAAAAAAACCGAAGGGTCGCTATGGCTATACGATTTACGTTTTGGTAGTATGGCTTTTGAAAGCGAGGATGATTGGTACGTTTTTTCTTTTCAAATCGATCAAATAGATAAAGATATTATTGTTTCCCGTGCTCACCCAAACCGAAGTTTTGGGTCAAAAACTTTTGGCTTGTATTGGAAAAGAGTTTTTAGGGATCTTAAATACCAATGAGAATTAAATATCAGATCATTAATAAAAATTGATTAGTTTTTATTCATAAATAAATTTTTTATTTCATAAACCTATTTGATTTCGATTCTTGTTTTTTCTATATTTACTGCTGATTTTTCATCGAAAATATAATGGTATGGCAAGTATAAATGGGTTGTACATTAAAGGCACCAGTAAAACTCCAGAAATCGAATTTACTCCGGGTTTATTATATATTTCAGGAAGGTCTATCCCCGAGGATTCAGTTGCTTTTTATCAGCCTCTTGTTAGATGGATTGAAGCATACCTTTCCAGTCCAGAAAAGTTTACCAAGGTTAACTTTAAGATAGAATATATTAACAGTGGCTCTAACCGATTTTTGTTCACCATACTAAAAATGCTTGATAAGAGCTTTAAGGAAGGTTTAAATATTGCGATATCATGGTATTACGAATCAGACGATGATACCATAAAAGGTTTAGGTCAAGATCTTCAAACTTTTATCGAAATACCTGTTAACATGGTAGAAATTTAGTTTATCCCCCTGACTATGTATAAGTGTAAAGTTTGCGGTTATATTTACGATCCAGATCAAGGCGATCCTTCGCAGGGTATTGATCCTGGAACCCCATTCGAAGAACTACCACCCCAATGGCGATGCCCCATTTGTTCTGTTTCAAAGGATGATTTCATTGAACTAGACACGTAACATTAATAAATTATTGTAAGTACATCAAAAGGCGAGAAGCATTAAATGCTGATCGTTAAACTTTTTTGCTGTTTCTGTGTTTGTAGCTACATAGTAGTGACTATAATCTAACATAAATACTATAAACATGGAATTTACTGTAAGTTTTTCAGGAAAAAAACAAGTAATTGCTCACATGGGTGAGCATAATATTATTACCGATCAACCTGTGTATGCTGGTGGTGATAATGAGGGTCCATCACCCTTTTCACTTTTCCTTGCATCGTTGGGTACTTGTGCAGGCATTTATGTCAAATCTTTTTGCGACCAAAGAGGAATACCCACAGACGATATTAGGATTATTCAAAAACATATTTTTAATCCTTCAACGCAAATGATTGAAGGAGTTGATCTAATAATTGAACTTCCTGAATCATTTCCTGAAAAGTATAAGGAAACTGTTATAAGGGCAGCTGATCAATGTGCAGTTAAGAAACATTTTCAGCATCCTCCTTCAATAAACGTACATGCTTCACTAATGGTACAGTAGTTTGTTGGGTGTATACAAAGAAAAAAGCTGGAATCAACCCAGCTTTTTGCCATTTAAAAAATATTCATTTATGTTTTCTTCTGCTGAATCCGTACCTTCGCTGCAGGTTCTCTCGCAGTTACAGGTTTTGACTTAGGAATTGCCTTTTTCGTTGCAGCACGTTTTTTATCTTCAACTCCAACCTTCTTTGATTGAGACTTTTTCTTTTCCTCCGGATGTTTACTATCCTGATCTTCTTCAACTTTTTCTGGTTCTTTTTCTGTCTCTTCCTCTTCAGAAAAATCGAGCATTCCTAAACCCTGCAAAAGATTGTACCATGTAACAACTTTTTTAATATCTGATGTATAAACTCTTTGGTCATTGTAATCCGGCAGAAGTTGCGTAAAAAAGGTTTTCAACTCATCGTTACTTGCCTTATGCGATATGGTTGGCGCTCCGTTTTCCTTATTTTTAATAAGCTCCAAAACTTCTCTTAATGGTTTTTCGGCATCGTTAGTATAAATTGCGATGTCGGAAAGGGCACTAACCTTTGCTGATGACGAAATGTGTGTACGTTTGCCATCAATCATCGATTCGACGATAATTCCATTTCGCCCCTGCGAGATAAATTTAAATAAACCAGGCTGACCCGAAATTGCCATGATATCTTTTAACGCCATATTCAGTAGTTTGATAATTGTTATTACAAATGTATTAAAAAATTAAAAAAAACCTAGAAATGCTAGTGTATTAATTAAACCCTCTATCACGTTTAATTTTTTCGTATGCTTCATTTACCTTTTTAAACTTTTCCTCCGATGCCTTGCGAATATCATCGCCCAAATGCCCCAGCTTATCTGGATGATACTTAAGTGCCATGTTGCGATAAGCCTTTTTTATTTCCTCGGGGGTTGCATTTCTATCAACGTCTAAAATCTTATAACATGAATCCAGGTTGTCGAAGAACATTGACTTGATTGACTCAAAATCACTGGTGGATATCCCGATCCACGAAGAAATGTTCGAAATTACAGTTAGCTCATTGGGGTGTAAAACCTTATCTGCATTTGCAATTCCAAAAAGGAAGTGAATAAGCTGAAGTCGCGAGGGGTAATCCATGTTATCGCGAATCTGACTGCAAACATCTTTAAGAGGTACTGATTGTTTGAGAATGTCTCTTAACAGCATAAGCGATTCACGAGCTGCCTCCTCGCCAAAATTGGCCACAAAGTATTGCTTAACGTAATCAAGTTCTGCTTTTAAAACCTTCCCATCGGCTCGCATCACTTCGGCCACCAAAACAAGGAGGCTCACTAAAAAGTTGTTGCGACTGGTTTGCCCTGTGTAGAAAGTTTTTGTTTCGGTTCCTTCGAGCAACGAACCCAAAGCAAAACCGATAATTCCTCCTATGGGACCAAGAAATGCCCATCCCAAACCACCAGCAATCCATTTTCCATACTTTGCCATAAGTATCAATAATAATTTTCTTTAAAAAATACTTTACTTAATTCGCTTCAGCAATTGAACTTTTTAGGCATTCTATCGCCCATAGTACTTTAGGAGTCAAGAGGTCATTCCCATCATTTCTGATTACCAGATCGCATTTTGCTACTAATTCATCTTCATTCATTTGGTGTGCCATCCTACGTTTCACAACCTCTGCATCAACTCCATCTCGCTCCACAACTCTTTGAATTCTCAACTGCAAGGGGGCTGAAACTGCAATGATCTTATCGAGTTGCTTATTGGCTCCGCTCTCAAATAGAATTGCTGCTTCCTTAAAAACCATCGGAGAATCTGAATTTATTTCGCACCAATTCTGAAAATGCTTTGCAACCACAGGGTGAATAATTGCATTGAGCTTATCTAACATTGTGACATTGCCAAAAACTATTTGGGCAACCCTTTTTCGATCCAATTCCTGTGCAATATAGATATCATCCCCCAATAATTTTTTCAACTCTTTAACTATAAAGGGATTGCTATTGGTAAGATCTCTAGCTTCGCTATCAGCGTTGTAAACGGGAAAACCCATATGGCTAATTATTTCACAAACTAGCGTTTTTCCGCTTCCAATACCCCCAGTGATCCCAACCTTAAGCATTACATTTTTTCAATAATAAATTCAACATACTTGGGCTCAAAATCGATATTACCAATGAATTCTACTTTAGATACTACTTGCACCCGAAGCTTATTTCCAAGGCTTATATCGATAGAACTATAGTCAACAAAAACATCAAAATATCTACTGCTCAGGTTTGCATATTGGCTAAGTGGTACATTGCATTTAATGTTAACCGATCGAGGTAAAAGAATTAGCTGAACGTCCTGAGGATTATTTCTAATATCGATTGGAGTGCTAAATGTTGCTTCGGTGTACTTTTCCACGGGTATTGTTGCTGAAACCCTACGGTGTGAATATCCCACCTGTGGAATTTGAATAATGGGAATGTATCGTTCGACAGAAGAAGTAAGTTTATCTAATCTTAAAAGAGCAGTATTCAACTCTGCGATGGTATCGATTATAGTTTTTGGACCGCTAATTATTATGCTGTCTGGAACAATGGTTACTGGTCCTGACCGCATATGCTGTTTTTCAGTGAAAATCTGAAGGTCGGGTTTAACTGCTACTTTTCTTTGAACAAGGCTGGTTAATTCGAAAAAAATGGTATCGGGCAATACGCTCAGAAGTTGAAGTTCGCCTCTTAGCTGTGAAATTATTGGACTACGCATTCTTGCTGCAGTGATATAAAAAATAGATTCTGAATCCCTTTGAGGCAGTAGGGGAGTTTTATTCAGATCAATAACAAGTGGCGAAATTGATGCTACTAATTTATACCTTAAAAGGGTATAGCCAAAGGCTTTTACACCTATCTTAAGATTATGGGGAGGTTCGCCAACCATAACCTTCCCCTTGGGAAAGTTTTCGAAACGAACAGGATATACTAATTCGGTATCATATTCATAGCTTAACTTATTTAAATACCAAAGGATTGTGGCAACAATAAGAAAAAAGGTAAAGATTGCTATACGTTGGTTAACCTTAGCTTTCTCCCTTGAAAAAACTTTACCAAATTGCTTGAGTAAATTAGTATCCAAGTTTTATGCTTTAAAATACTATTGTAAAAAAAACAGAGTTCAAAACACCTAATGGGCACTTTGAACTCTGTAAAGGTATAAAAAAAACTACTTCTGTTGCAAATCGGATGGATCTCGTAGAACAGTACTTTTAACAACTTTAACCTTTACGTTGTCGGATATTTCCACGGTAACATGCCCTTCAGTTACTTCGACTACCTTACCCATAATCCCACCTGCTATAATTACCTTATCGCCTTTATTGAGCGATTCCTGAAACTTACGTAATTCCTTTTGACGTTTCATTTGAGGACGTAGCATAAAAAAATAGATAACAACAAATACGAGTCCCATCATAAGTAAAAATGAGGTATCGAATCCTTTAGCTTGTTGTTCGAGCAATACAAAAAGTGTACTTGTCATTTTGATTTGTTTTTAGTTATTGAAATTAGTCTATAACGTTTGCTTTTATTGTTACTGATTTTTGGGGATAAATACCATTGGAATGAACGGTAACAGTTTTAAACTGAACTCCTCGCCACCCTTTACTATCAAAAACAACCTCCATTGTTGCTTTTTCGTTGGGTTTAAGTATGTCATTGCTCAGGGTTGGCTTGGTACATCCACATCCTACAACTATATCCTTCACCACCAAAGGCACATTCCCAGTATTCAGAAGTGTAAAGGTGTACGAAACTACCTCACCATGCTTGATGGTTCCAAAATCATGAAAATTTTCCAGATATTCCAAATTAGCATGCTTTTCTCTTCCATCATTGACATATGTACCTTCATCACTATTGATATTAGGGACGTTAGATGCTTGATTGCATGATAATGAAATTATCAGAATAAGAGTTAAACAAAACCCGAAAGAAAAATTACTCATAAAACAGCTTTTAATCCTCATTGTTTATTTCATCTTCGCCAACAAGTCCTCTCCCCTGTTTCTGTATTTTGTTTTCGCTTCTAAAAGTATTAATTATTTTATCGAGTACCCCATTAATAAACATACTACTCTGCTCGGTACTGTAATATTTGCTGATCTCAATGTACTCATTGAAACTTACTTTAACGGGAATTGATGGGAATTCCAGTATCTCGGTCAAAGCCATCTCCATGATCAAGATGTCCATGCTTGCTATCCTTTCCACATCCCAGTTCATTGTGAACTTATCAATTATCTTTACGTTTTCCTCGTGTTTAAGCACGGTTTTCCGAAGTAAACGCTGGGCAAAATCTTCATCATCCTCGTTCCTAAACAATGGGAAAAGAGGGGTTTCGGCAGACTGGTTCTCTTCAAATTTTTTCAGGGTTTTTATAACCATGCCAACCATATAATCCAGATCATCATTCCAATAAATACTCTGTTCTTCTAGGCATTGCTCAAAATCATCAAATCCGATAAGCTCTCTTGTTAATATGTTTATAATAAAATACCTGTCACTGGCAAAATCGGATTCTTCTGCCTCCATATATTTGGAATAATATGAAGATGCTGTAACCTTCTGAAAGAGTTTTTTTATCAACTCTGGGTAGTTCACCCAGCTGAGTTTTTGATTCCGTAAATATCTATTCAAATTAACATTATCCTCAATTAACCTTATAACCCTGTTATCGACAAAACGAGTATTGGGATTAATATCCTCATAAGTAGGCATTTTTTTCTGCTTAGCCAACTCAATTCTGTTCTCAGCATATAAGCGCAGATCAAGAAGTAAAAGTAGGAGGTAATGGTACAAATCGTATGCCTTATTTATGCTATGGACGAGTTCAACTTCTGCTTTCTCAAGCGAATCGCTTTCTCCTCTAAAGAAGGCAAAAAGAACCTGAAGGGTTTTAATTCTGAGTAATCTTCTACTTATCATTTTAAGA
>CAZDXY010000132.1:0-8811 GCA_964509385.1 uncultured Rikenellaceae bacterium | reverse complement strand
TCCTATGTTATTTATTGTATTTGAAGTGTCAGATTAAGTCAGATCATTTACACATGAAAAGTATTGAAGCTCACCTCAATAGATGAGCTTCAATATTCTCAAACATGGGTATTTCCAATTAGCTGATATTTCCATCATAATTCAATTATGCGTTATACTCCCACAATAATGGACTTCTATACCCATTTCAGCAAACATCGCAGCTTTAATTCGTAATAGTTTATCTGCTTCAGAAGACGAAGGAGCATAAACGACATTTAAGTGGTTAGCCTTATGCCTTGCCATCAATTGATTTCGGTCGACACCATACAAAATACCGTTCATAATTGGCCAAACCTCAGTTGTCATCTTAAGTCGCCTTTGAGTTTCTTTTTCAGGTAACCCAACAGATCTTCCCCTACCAATATCAGCATGTAGTTTTCCATTCATCTGGAAAACTCTACTCCAAACGAGTTCCCCTTCTTTACAGATACCTGATAAGGTGCCCCCTCCCATCGGAAAATACATTCGATCCTGCTGTTTACTTACGGCACCTTTATATCCTCCTTTGATATGAACAGGTGGGACGGCACCAGATATCTCAAAAACCCAAACGAACTCCTCGTGACCATTTACCTTGTAATAATCCCCATAGCGAATGTCGTGGAGTGTTGTTTCAGGATCATATCCCAAATGTGTCCATATCCAATTCGTAACCAAAGCGTCAACCCCTGCGCCTTCATCAACTTCATTAAAATGAACTACAGCGCGATCTTTGAATAATTCTTCCCCTGTAATAATATGATAAACCGGTGGCCTATCAACATTGTTCAACAACCCCTCAACCAAATCAGATGCAGGGGCCATATCCTTCAAACCTTGCTGATATTGAATCCCTATGAGATCGCACCCAAAAAAATCAGCCATTCGAACCGTAGCAACATACATTTTCATTTGTTCTAGGATGTGCCATTCCGTTAATTCAGTGTCTCTATCTGTGCCCAATTCAAACCGCATACCTTTGTTTTTCAACCAATCGAAAGTGGACTGAGCCTCATCCACACTTACCTTTTTCATTTCAGCTAAAAGAGCAGACTGGCTTAAGCGTTCCTTATAAATCCCCATGGGGTTAATTAATTCATCATCAAAGATTGCGTTGTACATTCCCATACAACCTTCGTCGAAAATACCCATTATCGCTTTTTCTGTTTTTAACTTTTCAGCCAACTCCTTTCCAACCTGATATTCCGAAGCAGGGATATTTTCAGGAATACAATCATGAACATGGCTAAAATCATGAGTGATTTTATTTTTCTTAATCCATTCTTTTATTCCTTTAACAAAAAAATCGTCTGTAAAATCCTTACTCCAAATTGTGCTGTAATCGACACCCATCTTGGTCAATCCAGCATTCAAATTCAGCAGACCGACCAATCCAGGCCATGTTCCTTCCCAATTTGCAACAGTCAGAATTGGTCCTTTATGATCCCGCAATCCAGCTAACACATGATAACTATATTGCCAAACCCCAATGGCCACAATCACCCTGCAATTTTTAGGAATGGATTTGAAGATATCAATTCCCATTCTCTGAGTTGTAATAAATCCATGTTTTTCTTCAGGATCATAAGGATGGCCTCGTAATAAGGTTATACCTTCAACTTTAAATGCATTTTCTAATTGCTCTTCCAGCCGTTTTTGTGCAGGCCAACACATTTGATTAGCTGAAAGTCGGAGGTCTCCGCTTGCCACTAAAACAGCGACGTTGTCAGGTAAAGATGCTAGCTCTCTTTTATCTAAATCTTGCAAATTCTTCATTACCTCTCTCCAATAACTAATTCCTGATAACTTTTTCACGTATGCCAAACATTCTCTTTAATGACGAATCGCTATCTCGTCCAAACAATTTCGCCAATTTATTATACTCATCGTAGATCATGGAATAATAATTGTGATTATCTGAATCGGGTAATATCACCTTTGAGGATGGCATCACCATTTTTTCAACAGCTCTTTCAATAGAAGGGTAATATCCTCCCGCAACAGAACCTAAAATTGCTGCTCCCAACGCGCTTGAATATTGTGACGAAGCAACTTCAATTGGTAAATTAGTAATATCTGAATATATTTTCAGTATGAGTTCGTTCTTCGTCAATCCACCCCCGACCTGTAACTTTGATATAGTTACGCCCGCCTCTTCAAATAAATCAATTATTAACCGTGTTCCAAATGCAGTTCCTTCGATCAAAGCTCGATATATTTCTTCAGGTTTGGTATTGAGATTAAGACCCATAATCAGACCAGTTAAATCTGCGTCCACAAGAGGTGTCCTACAACCATTCCACCAGTCTAAAGATAGCAAACCAGTTTCCCCAGGCCTAAGATGTAAGGCCTTTTCAGTCAATATTTGATGGATTGATTGTTTTGATTTTTCTGCCTCAATTTGATATTCTTTTGGCACACAATTCTCAACAAACCATGCAAAAATATCTCCGACACTCACCTGACCTGCTTCATAGCCATAAAAACCAGGAACAATACCATCTTCAACAACGCCCGAGATGCCCTCAACTAAAATTTCTTCTGTGAACATTAACATATGACAGGTTGAGGTACCCATGATCATAAACATTGAACCTGAGCTACTCAACCCGGAGCCAATAGCTGCAGAATGAGCGTCGATTATACCGGCACTCACAGCACAGGTTTGGGACAGGCCTAGTTTTCCAGCCCATTTGTCAGACATATAACCGACTTTTTCACCAGGAGCTAAAATTTTCCCTTGAATTTTTTCCTCAAACAGATCCGATAAACCTGGATTGACTGTTTCAATAAACGATTTACTCGGGAAACCGTCTCTTTTATGCCAAGTTCCTTTATATCCCGCACAACAAGAATTTTGGACTAAAATTCCAGTCAATTGCCAGATAACCCAATCTGCACCTTCCACCAGAAATCTCGTCTTCTTATATAATTCAGGTTTTTCTTCAAGAAGTTCCAATGCTTTGGGCAATAACCATTCGGATGATACTATTCCGCCATAGCGATGAAGCCATTTCTGATCCATTTCAAGTGCTAATTGAGTTATTCGCTCAGCCTGATCTTGAGGGCTATGATGTTTCCACAACTTAGGCCAAGCATGGGGTTCATTTTGTAAAGGCTCTAACCAACACAAAGGTGTTCCATCTTCAAGCGTTGGCACTAAAGTACATGAAGTAAAATCAACACCTAAACCCACAACCTGCTCGGGTAATATTTCTTGTGTTTTAACAATGGTATTGATTGTTTCCTCAGCAGCATAAAGCCAGTCTTTTGGATTTTGTAAAGCCCAATTGATTGGCAACCTAACATCGGTTTTTGGAAGGGTCTCAGAAATGACCCCATCAGGATATTTTTTTTCAGCTTGAGCAACAATCTCCCCTGTTTCCACATCTACCAATAGTGCTCTTGCGGACTCAGTTCCATAGTCAAGACCAATTGAGTATGTTGCCTTCATATGATTCTCCCTTAATCATCTAATAATTGAATCTATCTCTGTTTTTTTCATAAAAACTATTAGTATTCCTCTACGGCAACTTTCATTATTATTTTTCGCGCTTTAATTGACCCCTTCATATTAATTTGAGAAGCGTGAGCATCAGAAGGGAAAAGTATGGCAACATCGCCTTTTCCGATTGCGAAATAATTTAGCTCTGAAGATTTAACAACTTTCTTCCAAACATCATTTTCCTCATCGTAATCAATCAAGTTATCAATTGGATCAACTGAGGTCCAACCAATTTTTTCGCAACCTGAAATAACATAATAGACATCGATAAATTTTCTATGTCCCTCAACCTCAACATCATTTGTAAGGTTTTCGGTTGTAAACTCCTGAATAATCGCAAAAACCTCTTTATCCTTAACAAAGTATTGGCCATCAGAAATTTCGACAGGGTTTACTTTTTTAAGATAGTCAAGAGCAAAAACAATATTTTGTGATTGATTAACCTGTTTCTCAACTTCATGAAGTTTTCCTATTATCATTATCCACTCACTTACTTGATGCCACTATCCTTCTAATTTCTTCTAGATCCATCTGTGTATCAACACTCAACGCATTATATGGATATTGAGACTTGATAACTTTTATCTTAAATCCATTTTCAATTATTCTCAGTTGTTCCAATGATTCAGTAATTTCCAAATTTGTTTGAGGCATCTGAACAAATTTCATTAGAAAATCATACCTGTACACATATATGCCTATATGCTCATATGCTTTGAACATTTCTTTATTTCTTGGATAAGGAATCAGCGACCTAGAAAAAAATATGCCAAAACCCTGAAAATCTCTTACAACCTTAACAACATTCGGATTGTTTAGCTTTTCCTCATGGATAATTGGTGTGCAAAGTGTGGATGCCACCAATGATGTGTCGTCAATGAGGGGTTGCGCCACCTCATCAATCATCCTAGGATCAATCAACGGTTCATCCCCCTGAACATTTATTACAATATCCGCCTTTTCACTATTCATGACTTCAGCAACCCTATCTGTGCCACTTTTGTGGTCAATCGAAGTCATTTTCACTACTCCCCCAAAGTTATTAACTGCATCAACAATTTTCCTATCGTCAGTCGCGACAATAACTCGTTCAACATTTTCTGCCTGTAATACACGCTCATACACATGTTGTATCATTGTTTTTCCACAAATGTCTTTAAGTGGTTTTCCTTCAAGCCTGGAAGAACCATATCTGGCAGGAATAACAGCTGTTATCTTCATTACGTTACTTTCTCCATCGTCTGGTTTTTTGAAATGCTTTTTCTTTTGAGAATGGCTTAACATTATTCACAATCCAATCTCGAAATTGTTGGCCCTCTGTTGTATCTTGAGGATGGCTGATGTACGCTAATTGAATACCCAATCTTTCAGCTACTTTAAATCCCAGGATCGGCCATACCAATCCAATATCCCCAATAATTGGTAGACTGGTCTCCAATCGGGCAAACCCTGACATTTCCATTCTGAAAGGTATTCCTGTTAATTTTGTTTTTGGTAAGCCTTTATCAATTGCCATTTGGATGGTTGATCCGGCTCTTTCCAAATCCCATGCTTTCTTTAGTTGAGGATCAAGATCAATACGGATCAAATTTTTCCCTTCCAACCTCGCCGAGGGACCCCCATCCCAATCACTCCAAATGCCATGTCCTGTAAAAGTCTCAAATGGCCCATCATGGATTTCTTGGGTTAATGCAATTGCTGATTCAATCAGCACATCTGATTCATCAATCATTTTTGCAATTCGGGAGCAACGTTCAGTAATGGATAGGCTATCACCTACTGCCAAGCCAACTCCACCACCACCAATTAATTGAGGTACGCTTACAAGTACAGGCAAATTATTAACCGCACCAGCACCGATCATTGTTTTTGGATCAGCACCCCAACCAGCTACTTGTTCAAACGATACCCCAAATATTTTTGAGAATGAAAGAATCTCTCTAGATATTCTCTCTGTTCTCAGCCCCATTGGATAGGCCATGTTTCCTGCTGCTTTGATTATATCTTTCCCAGTCAATTTCATTCCTCGAGAAATAAGCTCTCGATCTAAAGGCATTTCTTTTTCCAAAGCATCTAATTCATCAGATGAAAGATGAGTGAGCTCAAATATATCCCCTCTTGGAAGGTCTTTTGATTTAAATCCCAAACCAAGACCATTAACCCGATGAACTCTATCAAGAGCTCCGGCCAATTCATGAGCAATAACAGCAGAGCTTGTGGAAACACTGTCAATAATTCCCTTATGCATTAATTCGGAGATAATAGTTGTTACTCCTTCATGAAGGTTTGGCCCACTGCCAGTGATAACCATAATTTTCTTGCCAAGCTCTTTCTGGGAAACTATTACTTCAACAGCATCGTCAATAGACTTTTGCGTCTGTTGTGATAATCTTGAGTAATATTCATTTATGAATTTTCTAAATTCTTCCATCAAGGCTCTCCCAAATTTCTACTTGATAACATATCCAGTTGTTTTTGTAATAACTGAAACTCTGTATCATCCAACCAATGGATAGGTGATCTTGTTTGACCAACATCCAACCCAAACAACTTTAGTGCTGCTTTAAAATAAGCAATATTGTCATGAAAAACGCCACGTATCTGGTTGATCCTTCTCTGCAACTGTTGAGCTTTTTGTAAACTTCCAGACTCAAAAGCTTTAAAAAGATCACAAAATATTATGGGGAACACATTCGAATTTCCTGATACTTGTCCACTAGATCCAATAGATAATGCAGGCAACATTAGTGCATCAACCCCGCAATAAACGTAAAAACCTTTTTTGGGAGTATCATTTACATATTCTTGAAACTGAATAAGGTTAACATCACTCAATTTAATTCCAACATAATTGGGACAGTAATCAATCAGTTTTCTCAACAAACCTGTGGAAATATAATTCCCCGCATTACCCGGAAAACTATATAACAATATTGGAAACTGATCAACCTCCTTAGCAATTTGTGAGTAGTGATCAAATAATTCATCCTGTGAATAAGAAAAGAAATAAGGCGTTATAACTGAAGCAGCATCTGCACCAACACTTTTTGAGTGTTCAGTTAGATCAATGGTCTCTCTGGTTGAAGTGCAACCTGTATGAATAATTACTTTAAACCTGCCCTCAGCATATTTCACAACTGCTTCAGATAATTTCTTCCTCTCACTTATTGACAACAACATTCCTTCACCTGTCGTACCTGCTACAAGAAGTGCCCTAATTCCGCCAGAGAAAAGGTGATCAAGTAATTCTGGAATTTTTGAAAAATTTATATTACTCTTCTCATCAAAGGGTGTAACCATCGGACAAACGACATTTCTTATATGATCTTGTTTTGTCATTTATACTTAAAGCCTTTCTATCTTTTTTAGGTTTTCTCTTAATACTAGTCTTGGTAATTAAACTTCTGCGATATTTAACCGCACATACTTAATTCCTGTCCTTTGATAAGTATAGGTAATATGAATGGTGTCATCTTTTCCTAAAATGATTGCTGGATAACTAAATTCACCGGGTTCATCTTCCAATACAAGCGAATCTTCCCAAGTTTTTCCATTATCAATTGAAATTGCAATGTTTAGAGGAGATCGAGGCCCCCAAGGTAAATATCCTCCCTCATGCATTTCGATTGTAGGTTCAATCTTATCAATCATCCTATCAAGCTCGTAATTTCCTGCCTCTTCTAAAGCTTCTTGATTCTCAATGATAGGAGATCTGTCTTGACATACATCTTCTGAGGTTAAGTTACCTTCAAGTCCTAACGCTGTTGGGTTATAGACCAAAACTAATTTGTTATTAATATCAACGAGATCAATTCCACTGTTTGGGTTATACAATGAAGTGGCTTTTGGGCTTGACCAAGTTAATCCCTTATCTCTTGAGCGTGTTTCGAATATGAAACCTTCCCATGACCTTATAAGACTCAATAATTCTCCATTGTCCAAGACAGCAACACAAGGCTGATCCAAATAGAATCCTCCATTTTCACAGTCAATAATCTGCCAGTCTACCCCTTTATTCTCAGTCCTCATGAACGCAATTTGACCATACCCTTCATATTCTACAGGAATAATCCAGATATCATCTGTTAAGGCAACTGGTTTATTTTTACCAAGTATTCGTTCCCGGTCAGTGAATACTTCCAGATCTGTCCATGTTTGGCCAAAATCATAACTTCGTTTCAAGAATAGCCGTGTGCCACCAGAACACCACTGACCATAGTTAATAGGAGCAATTAACCATAACCCACCATCAGGTCCTATAAATAGCCGAGGGTTTCCAGCGGCATGTTGATAAACATCAACAAGGATTTTCGGCTCTTGCCATGTCATCGAACTTTTCAATAACCGAGAAGATAGTATTACCGAATCTGGTGATCCCTCCCTCTTGCCTGAAAACCAAGCGGTAATTATGTCACCGTTTGGAAGCTCACAAATAGATGATGAGTGACTTGTTGGAAAACGAGAATTTCCTGAGAATATCATTGAAGATTTCATGATTACCTACTTTAATCCTGTTGTGGCAATGCCTTGAACAAAGTGTTTTTGCAAGAATAAGAATAAAAGAACGGGAAGAGCAATTGAAAGAAAAGCCGCTGCCATAACAACACCATAGGGTTGTTGACGGATAGTCCCTGATGAAGCTGCAAAGACATTCACAGCAAGTCCAACGGGAATGGTCTTAACTTCGTCCCTACTGGCGGCAATTAACGGCCACATCAACATATTCCAGCTTTTGATAGCTGTAAATATCACAACACTAACTACGGCTGGTTTTGAGAGAGGTAATATGATGCGCCAAAAGATCTGAAATGGAGTACACCCATCAATTAATGCTGCATCATCTAAGTCCTTTGGAATTTGAGACATAAATTGTTTGAACAAGAATATTGATACGCCACTTGTCGCCAATGGAATCATTAAGGAGATGTAATTATTTAACAAACCTCCGATATAATGCATCAATAAATATAATTGGGGAATATAGGCTACAAAAGGAAGCATTATGGTAAGCAATGCTAAGTTAAAGAGGAGGTTTTTCCCTCTAAATTCTAATCGGGCAAAAGCATACCCCGCTGGTAAACTTACAAAAAGAACAAGAGCAACTGTCCCTGTAGTAACAATGACACTGTTTCTAATCCATTTCATGAACGGGAAACGCTGTAATACTATTTTGTATTGCTCAATTGTGATTGGATTAGGTATCCATTCGAAACTCTGAGACATTATTTGGGTATCGGTTTTAAGAGAGGTTGTCACAATAATAAATAGTGGTGCCGCATAAAATA
>CAZDXY010000131.1:0-8987 GCA_964509385.1 uncultured Rikenellaceae bacterium | reverse complement strand
TACGAATCGATTATCAAGGTTCCCTTTAAGATGATTCAAATCGTTGATTAACTACCAACGGTTTATTTTCGATATTCATCTATCATAATTATTTCTTTTAGCCAAACCAATGGTTTGGCTTTTTTTTATTACTATTTAACAAGTCTAACGGTTAAAAATAAATAGCTAAAAAAAACCGTTGCTGGAAAACAACGGTTTTCTTGAGTGTATATTAACTACTTCTTTTTCTTCTGAATTTGCTTTTGCTGCTTTGCCATCTCTTCTAGCTTAGCCTGAAACTTGGATTTTGTGACAGGTTTTTTACTGTTAGCATTAAGTTTGGATAGAATTTCCTGATCATCAACTGTTTGTCTAATAAGATATGTTTGCCCAAGGGTTATCACATTGGAGAGAAAGTAGTAATAACTTAATCCTGCCGAGTAATTATTGAACCAAACCAAAAGCATCAAGGGCATCATATAAAGCATCATAAACTTCATTCCGGGCATCTGAGCATTTGTATCACCCATTTGTGATGTGCTCGTCTTAGATGTAATAAACATGGCTAAAGCCATGAGCAGCGTAAAAAGGCTAATATGATCACCATACATGGGAATACTGAAAGGTAAATCAATTATTGAATCATAAGTTGAAAGATCATCAGCCCAAAGGAAACTTTTTTGTCTAAGTTCAAAAGATGCTGGGAAAAACCGAAACATGGCTATAAGAAAGGGAAACTGAATGAGCATAGGTAAGCATCCTCCCAATGGGCTCACACCCACCTTTTTATAAAGTGCCATAACTGATTGTTGCTTCTTCATGGCATCCTCCTTCTTAGGGAACTTTGCATTAATCTCATCAACCTGCGGTTTGAGAACCCTCATCTTCGCTTGGCTTATATACGATTTAAAAGTTAGAGGAAATAATACAACTTTTATAATTATGGTAAGAAGTAGAATAATTAACCCATAACTTCCAATATAGTTATCAAGAAAGTCAAATAAAAATATTATTACATATCGGTTTATCCACTTAATAATCCAGCTACCAAGGGGTACAACGTCTTCAAAACCATATTCATATTGCTTAAGTGTATTGAAGTGATTAGGACCAAAGTACATTTTAAAGTTTTGCACCTCATCCTTCCCGCTATCAAAAGGAATGCTAATGCGTGAAGTAAATTGTTTTGTGTATCCCCCATCCGCAATTTTTGTTGAAGAAAAATCGGCATTGAGGAAATGCTCATCAGATACCAAGAATGTAGAGAAAAACTGCTGCTTATAGCCAATCCACTGTATTCTTGTTTTTACCTCACTATTAGTCTTATCGCTACGAGGGTTTAACTCCTCAAAATCTCCATTGGGAAGACGATAAGAAATTGAAGTGTAATTACATTCGTTTTCAATCCCTTTTTCCAACTGAGGTAAAAGAAAGTCCCATACCAAATCGATTGATCCTGGTCTACCAGATATAACATTATCCATGTTTGTGAATCGAATGCTATAATCAATCATATATGATTCGGGATAAATAGTATATTCATAATCGATATACGACAATTCTCCGGCTAAAAGTCTCATGGTTAGAGTCTTTGAACCTGTTGCTTCGGTAACTGTGATTAACTGTTCAGGTGTATCGGGTGTAAAAAACAGTTTATGGGTTTCGATATTATTGTTAAACCCCCAGAATTGAAGTCCAAAAACATTTTTGTCATCAGCAAAAAGCACTAATGGTTCTTGACTATAGGTGAAATAATTCTTCAACTCCACTGAATAGATATTCCCCCCCAGTGTTGAAACATTTATCTTCATTAAATTATTCTCGAGAGTAATAAATGTCCTTTCACCTAAACTGGCTTCAGCAAATGATCCAAGCCTTAACTTCTGGTCAATAATAGCAAGGGAGTCCCTTTCAGCCATCTTCTGCTTTGCAATTTCTTCTGCTGCCCTCAACATTTGCTCTTGTTCCGCTCTCACCAGCGCAAGGGAATCACTTCGTCTTTTTGCAGTTTCAACCTCTTCCTTTGATGGACGATTTAAGTAGCTAAATCCAATAATAATACCTAATACAAGTAAAAAGCCTATAATAGTATTTCTATCCATTTCTTAACTTTTGAAATTATTAATTATCGATAAACCAACTAGTTAAAACAATATAAGATTTGCAAAGATAGCAAATAAATAAGCACTAAAAATAATATTGAATATTACACTACATATTCAATTGAACAATAATAATTTACAAAATAAATGATTTAACTAACGGCATAAATAATGAGTATTTTAAGACTTTGCAATTAAAGGGAATTATCATCCCCTTAAAGCAGACTTAATAAAAGAAACAAACAAAGGATGTGGATTTAAAACAGTGCTTTTATACTCAGGATGAAACTGAACACCTATGAACCATTTATGATTTTTAAGTTCAATAATTTCCACCAAATTTGTTTCTGGATTAATCCCCACCGCCATCATCCCATTTTTTTCGAACTTCTCAAGGTATGCATTGTTGAATTCGTACCTGTGTCGGTGACGTTCTTTTGTTTCGGTTCTACCGTATGCATCAAAAACTTTTGTATTCTTTTTGATTTTGCACGAATATGCTCCCAATCGCATGGTTCCACCCTTATCGGTAACCCCTTTCTGATTTTCCATTAAATCAATAACTGGGTGAGCTGTGTATCTAACCATCTCTGTTGAGTTTGCATCAGTATACCCCAGCATATTTCGGGCAAACTCAATTACTGCACACTGCATTCCAAGGCAAATACCAAAAAAAGGTATTCCATTTTCGCGGGCATACTTAACCGTTAAAATCTTACCCTCCACTCCTCTGTGCCCAAAACCAGGGGCAACTAGAATTCCCTGAAGATGACCTAACTTATCATCCAGATTATTCTCCTCAATATCCTCAGAATGGATCGATTCCAAATTAATCTTACACTCATTCACCGCTCCTGCATGGATAAGCCCTTCAACAATGGATTTGTATGCATCGGGTAATTCAACATACTTTCCCACTAAACCTATCTTCACATTTGATTTGGGATTTTTCAACTTTGCCACAAACTTTTTCCAATCATCCAAATCGGGTTTATTACCCTCTGGCAAATTTAACTTTTGTAGCACAGTCAAATCCAATTTTTCCTTGAGCATCAACAAAGGAACCTCGTAAATAGTGGTAACATCTATTGACTCAATAACAGACTGTAAGCTTACGTTGCAGAAAAGTGATACTTTTTTTCTGATTTCCTCAGTTAGGGGATGTTCTGTTCGCAGAACCAAAATATCTGGCTGAATACCGTTCTCAAGCAGAACCTTAACGGAGTGTTGAGTTGGCTTTGTTTTTAGTTCACCCGAAGAAGCTAGATAAGGCACTAGGGTTAGATGGATAAACGCTGTGTTGGTTATCCCTAGCTCCCATTTAAGCTGCCTAACCGCTTCAATGTAAGGCAATGATTCAATGTCGCCAACTGTTCCACCAATCTCAGTTATTACTACATCAAATTTGTTCTTAGTACCAACCAACTTTATTCTACGCTTGATCTCATCGGTAATATGGGGTATTACCTGTACTGTTTTGCCGAGATAATCCCCTTTCCTCTCCTTATTGATTACTGATTGGTATATTCTGCCAGTGGTAACATTATTTGCCTGTGTTGTATGGGCATTTAAAAATCTCTCGTAATGGCCAAGATCAAGATCAGTTTCAGCTCCATCCTCGGTAACATAGCACTCACCATGCTCGTAGGGGTTTAAAGTACCAGGGTCAACATTAATATATGGATCTAATTTCTGAATGGTTACTGAGTAACCTCTGCTCTGCAGAAGTTTGGCAAGTGAAGATGAGATTATCCCCTTCCCCAGCGAGGAGGTTACTCCTCCTGTTACGAAAACATACTTTGTATTGTGAGGCATACCATTAATAAATTGGATGTGTAATTATGCTTTATCCATATTATCTATCAAACGTATCTTTTCTTCAATTACCTTTAAATCAACCCGGGCCTTTTCAATTTTACCTTCCACATCCTTAATCAGCTGTTCAGCATTTTTTGACTTGGTAAAGAACCCAATATTATTCTCCCAAAGCACAATATCATTCTCCAGCTGTTTCATTTGATTGAATAGCCTTTCACGTTCGATTCTGATCTTATTCTCCTGCCTAGGATTACCTTGAATTGTATCAATCTTCGTTTTAAACTTAAGAATATTTTTGCGAGAATTATCAATTTTAAGCCCTTCGAAATGCTTATTTATTGCCTCACGATAACTCTTTTGCAGTTCATCCTTTTTCTTGATAGGAACAAACCCTATCTCAGCCCAACAACGTTGAAAATCTTTTAGCACTTTAAGGCTTTCCTCAACGTTTTCAGATAATACGTATTGTTGAATCTCAGCGATTAGATCCTCTTTCGCTTTTAGGTTCTCGATATACTTGTTGTCAACCTGAGAAAAATGCTTTGATTTATTTTCAAAAAATTGGTCGCATGCTGCTCTAAATCGCCTCCATAGTTCTTCACTATGCTTTCGTGGCACAGGGCCAATTTCCTTCCAACGCTTTTGAAGATTGATGAGTTCATCTGATGTTTTCTTCCATTCAGTACTTTCTTTTAATGCTTCAGCTTGCATGCACAGTTCGGTTTTAAGCTGCAAATTGCTTAACTGCTCTTCTCTCGATTCCTGATAAAATTCACGTTTATTATTAAAAAAATTATCGCATGCCGTGCGAAACCTTTCGTATATCTTGTTATTATCCTTTTTTGGGGCAAATCCTATAGTTTTCCAAATCTTTTGCAATTCGATCATCTCCTTAGAATACTTATTCCAATCTTTTGCAGATTTTATAACCTTTGCCGCAAGATCTTCAGCCTTTTCGGAAAGGGCTGTTTTAGCATCCAAGTTAACTTTCTGATCTTCTCTCAACGATTCGAAATGCTCCTGATGCCTTTTGTTGATGCTGGAGGTTACTCCTTTAAAACGTTCCCAAATCTCGGTTCTATTTTCTCCTGGAACTGGGCCTATCTCTCTCCATTGATTATGCAGTTTCTGAAGCTTTTTAAAAGCAATAATAACCGAAGGCTCAAGCAGTAACTCCTCTGCTTTTTCGCATAGTATGATTTTTTCTTCAAGGTTACGTTTTAAGTCTAAGTCACGTAGGTCCTTGTTTATTTTAACATAGTCGTAAAAAGCCTGAACATGGTGATGATAGGTTTCCCATAAATCGTTTAAATTTGCCTGAGGCACTGGTCCAATCTCACGCCATTTCTGTTGCAATTCTCTAAAATCCTGAAAAGTTTGATTTACTGATTCATTCCGGTTAACCAAATCTTTGATATCTTCGATTATTTGCTGTTTAGACTCCAGATTTTTAACCTTTTGGACTTCTAAATCTCTATTGTACTGCGATTTTAAATCACGATATTGTTTAAGTAATTCCTTTATTTGAGGCTCCATGGGATCTTCAGGTGTTTCAAATTCATCAATATTTCCTCCTGACTCAACCCAATCCTTTCGCTTCTTCTCAAATTCAGCCTTATGCTTCTTATAAAAGTTTACCTTAATGCTTTCAACTTCGGCCCTAACTTTTTGAATTGGCTTGTCTGTGAGCAATTGTGTTAATCTATCCACCAATTCCTCTCTCGACATTTGGGAATAATCTGCAGATTCTTCTCCTTCTGTTAATTCATCTTCTTCGGATTCCTCCTCATCCAATTCTTCTTCTTCAAGATTATCCTGATCGGTAAAATCTTCCTTCACTTTTTTATCCTTAAAAGTTCTTTTCCCTTGGATTTTTTCAGGTTTATCAGTTTCTTCAATTGGAGAAATCTCTTTTTCAACAACCAATTTTACATCTTGAATCTCTCCTTGAGCTGCATCGACTGTCTTTTCTTCAGAAGCAATTAATACATCTTCATGAACTGAAAGTTGTTCCTTAACCTTTTTCCCCTTACCAGTTGATGTTTTACTCTTTGCTTTGGGCTCTTTTTTCGGTTCAGATTTTTTTTCTTTTTTGGTCGAAGTTTTGCTTGCTTTCCTCTTCTTTTCTTCTCCACTGGTATGTTCCAATGGCTGATCAGCAATGTTTTCAGAGTTTTCTAAAGTACTTTCGGCTTTGCCGAACTGATCGTTCTCGATCGAATCCTTCTGGTCTTTAATTTCCATGAGTTAGTGTGTTTTTCTTTCTTTTTCAGTCTAGTAATCTACTAGATTCGGTTTCATTTTCAGCCCACGAAAATAAAGAATAAGTACTAATACTCAAAGATTTTTATAAAAAAACACCCCATCATAAGAGAAAGATTCACTACTTAATCTGAAATATTAGTTGACATAAAAGCCCATTGGCAATCTTTTTTAAACCAATGGGCAGATGTTCAGGCTATTAAAAATATTTAATCAATACTAATTGTTCGCGCTGGCTTTTCAATGGCTTCCTCTCGTTTGGGTAATATAATCGTAAGGATACCATCTTTACTTGATGCTCCAATTTTTGAGGAGTCAATAGATTTACCTAAAGTGAAAGAACGCTGAAAAGATCCCTTGGCAAACTCACACTGAATAAAATTCTTGTTAACATCTTCATTTAATTCGGGGTTTGCTGAAATGGTGAGAACATCCTTTTCGACATTTATCGAAAAATCTTTCTTGGTATAACCTGGTGCTGCCAGCTCAATTCTGAACTGCTTGGTGTCCTCAAAAATATTAACTGCAGGATTATCAATGCATTCCTTCGTATACCTATTTACTGCTCGTGAGAAACTATTTACAAAATCGCGGTACTCATCACTGCTTGTGTTAGGTTTCGTTGCGCTTGGGCGCCTAAGACT
Organism: uncultured Rikenellaceae bacterium; assembly: GCA_964509385.1. Taxonomy (GTDB): domain Bacteria; phylum Bacteroidota; class Bacteroidia; order Bacteroidales; family Tenuifilaceae; genus MWFE01. The sequence continues at coordinate 2,182 of CAZDXY010000131.1, read as the reverse complement.
TATTAGTGTCATATTTTAAAAAATTTTATGGGTTACTACTTAAATTCATTTTGAATAATATCTATAAAAAATATTCCAAAAACAAAATTCAGCCACAATGACATATTTTTTTATTAAATTCATGTCATCGTGGCACTTTGCGTAAATTTTGTTTTAATTTGGTATAAAGAAATTGGCTGTATTTGCTATTATTTAACAACTCATCATCATTTCATCATGGCCATTTGAAACATTTATTCCTTTTATGTACAATTTTCTTATAGCTTTGCGTTTCATTAGATACTAGAATCTTTATTCAATTTTTTATTTTTTGTTAAAAATGTCATTTTTAATTTCATCATACCTTCAAGTATTTATTAGGATATATGTAATCGTTGGTTTTGTGACTTTTTCAATTATATCTTTTCCCTCTGTGGCTCAAAATGTAGCCCTGGTAGAAGGAAGAGTAACTGATGAAAATAATAGTCCTATATCATTTGCCAATGTAACCGTTAAGGGTACAAATCAAGGGGTTGCCTGCAATGCTGATGGGTTCTATAAGCTCTATATTACTCCTTCAGATTCATTATTACTAATTTTTTCAGCAGTTGGTTTTGAGCCTTATGAATATGTTTTAAAAATTGCTCAAGGACAAAGGTACCAGGTTAATACAACCCTAAATACAACTTTTAGTCAACTAGAAGAGGTTTCTGTCCTTTCTACCCAAAGACGTTTTGGCAACATTGAAAGAATTAGTCCAAGGGATATGGAATTTATTCCCGATGCATCCGGAAGTTTTGAATCCATTCTGAAAACTCTCCCCGGAGTTTCCTCTGCCAACGAAATGAGCTCACAATACTCTGTTAGGGGGGGGAATTTCGATGAAAATCTTGTTTATGTTAACGATATCGAAATATACCGTCCTTTCCTTATACGATCTGGTCAACAGGAAGGGCTTAGCTTTATCAACTCCGACATGGTAGAAGGAATAGAATTCTCAGCAGGAGGATTTAATGCTGAATTCGGCGATAAAATGTCGTCGGTGCTCAATATCAGATACCGACAACCCACAAGAAACGCAGCGCAAGTTGAAATGAGCCTGTTGGGTGCCAATGGATTGGTTGAAGGCATTGGAGCAAACGATAAATTCACTCATATTACCGGGATAAGATATAAAACTTCTCAATATTTACTTAGCACCCTTGATGTTAGTGGTGAATATGCGCCATCCTTCATCGATTTACAATCGAATCTATTCTGGCGTTTCTCGCCTGCATTCCAAATCAGTTTTTTGGGTAACTACTCATCTAATAAGTACCAATTTGCACCTGAAATACGTGAAACCCGATTTGGCAGCTTTACCAATGCATTGCAACTAAAAGTATTCTACGAAGGACAAGAGGTTAACCGTTTCGAAACGATGCAGGGAGCCATTACTGCCGATTTCCGTCCTTCCGAAAGTGTACTTCTTAAGCTGATTGCGGCCAGTTATATCGCTCGTGAAGCAGAAACCTTTGATGTTATAGGGCAGTATCTCCTCAACGAACTTGATAATTCATTGGGCTCAACCACATATGGTGATAGCAGCATAAACGTAGGAATTGGTGGGTTCATAAATCACGCCCGCAATTATCTTGATGCAGAATTTTACCGTATTGAGCATATTGGAACAATTGCAAACAACGGCAATAACATACGATGGGGCTTAAGGTATCAAATTGAGAATATTGAGGATATGATCAATGAGTGGGATCTGATTGATTCTTCTGGGTATTCTGTTCCCTACAATGGTCAAGATTTAGTTCTATCATATCACCTACGATCGGCCAATAGTGTTCTTAGCCATCGTTTTTCTGCTTTTATACAGGATAGTTATCGTTTCAGCATAAAAGAATGGGAGTTAACTGCAAATGCTGGAATAAGATTTTCGTACTGGAGTTTTAATCAGGAAAAAAATTTTAGTCCCAGAGCCTCCATCATGCTTAAGCCGAATTGGAATCGAAATATGGCATTTCACCTATCGGGAGGTTACTACCACCAACCAGCGATGTATAAGGAATTTCGATATCCCAATGGAAAAATTAATCCTAACATCAAAGCACAGCGATCAATACATGCTGTTTTCGGTATGGAATACCAATTCATCGCCTGGGAGCGACCATTCCGTTTTCAAACCGAAATATACTACAAGCATTTAAACAAT
>CAZDXY010000130.1:0-9158 GCA_964509385.1 uncultured Rikenellaceae bacterium | reverse complement strand
GGTAACAGTTTTTACGCTGTCATCGGCACAGGTTGCTCCGGATATCTCGTGATACTGGTTTACAGTAAGCGCAACATCATAAGTTGCTATGGCATTGGCCTGTGCATTGTAAAAGAACCAATGATGCGGGTTGCTATCGAATCGGATTTCCTCCTGAGGAGTTCCACCCTCACCGCTATTGCCATAGTTCCAATGAAAATATGTATTAACCCCCGGTTGAAGATCGTGGAAAACCGAGCTGTTTACAAAATCTACCCTTAATGGGTAAGCGCAGTTATCGTTATCGTGGATGGTGCTTGTGAAACGAGCCTCCACCTTGGGGTGTACCCTTACATCAACAAACTGCTCCTGTGTACATCCTGTGGCAACCTGACGGGCAAAAATCCTTGTTTGGGTGATAAAATCCACATCGCTTAGGTTCTCAATTAGCTTGTTAACCGTTGGCACAAAATTGGTTGACAGAGTGTTGCCATCGCCAAACCACCATTCAAGCACCACGTCGGTTTCATAACCACCACTGCTGTTTGCATTCTTTACAAACTCTAGTTCAGCTCCATTAAGGCCAGAACAAACGGCAGCGGGAGAATCGTAAATTACATCAAGTAATGGATAAACAGTTATATTCTCTCCAGTAATCGCATTGATACATGTATGCTCATCCCCTCCGGGGTTCCATAAAGTACTAGCCGTGAATGCCAAATTATAAACTATGGGATCCGTTGGATGATTGTTCACCAAATTAATTCCACCCAAGGGGTCCGGAGGATAGGTAACCGTTTGATTAACACCTTGCGGACTTGCTGTTGTAAACTCCCAAGTAAATGTACTATTAGGAACCGTTGCATTGGACGAGGCATTGGTAAGATCGATGGTTGTTCCGCTGCAAACATCAATTATTTCGAAGCTCTGAGCAGCCACAACCCTTGGATAAACAGTAATTGGAATAACAGCCGGAGCATCATTGGTACAACCCGAATTGTTGGTTACTGTAAGTGTAACATTACGATAAAGCGGGTTGGTAGAATTATTAATAAAGGTATGGGGTACCGGATCATAACTGGTGGTAACGTATGGCGAGGTGCCATCGTCAAAGTCCCAAGAAAAGGTAAGGGCACCAGGTAATCCTCCGGTGGAGAAGTTATCAAAGATAATCTCTTCCGATCCACAAAGCCTGTCCTGATAACCCGCAGCAAGCGCAATGGAAGCGTTAACCTGGGGTAGTACACTGAACTGGTATCCATAGGAATCAACACAGCCATACTGGTTCTCCAGGTCAAGCACTATCAACTTTATCTCCTCGTCAGTGGGGTGATTGTTCTCATATGTAACTCTATAGTTTTGGTTACCAAGGTTCTCCAAATTATCTTCCCCATCCCAATCCCATGTATAATCGAATTGTGATATAGTTGTACTGGCATCGGTAACCTCTATTACCATTGGTGTACAATTTTCGATCACCGTAACGTTGAATAACGCATTGGGGGTGGGGTAAATCGTTATTGTCTCCTCGTTAAAATCTGTACAGCCATCGGTACTGGTGGCTGTTAGCCTAATTCGGTAATCGTGGGTAAGCAGGTGACTACTGTTAGTCAACACAGGTTCGAACAGCTGATTGGATGAACTCTCCACCAGCACATCCGATTGATCGAATACCTGCCACTGTATATTGGTTACCGGAAGGGCTGGATTATAGACATCCGATGTATTAGTCAGGCTTAGGTTGGCAGGGCTACAGGTGGGATCAAGTGCAGTTCCACTCCACTTGGCATCCACATCGGGGTAAACAGTGATAATTTGGTCGGCATTGGTATCTGAACACAATCCGCGAGTTGCAATAAGGGATATGGGAAGATTAAGGTTTCCTCCCGTTGTATTGGTTAAAATGGTCGCAAAGGTTGGTGCATTCCCTGTTAGGGTTTCGCCGTTGAAGTTCCACTCATAGGTTACCCCTGCAAGGTTGGGTGCTTCAACAACTATGGTAAGGGGTGTACAACCTGCGGTTGTATTGAGGCTATACTCTGCCCTAACCTCAGGTTGAATGGTATAGGTTTCGGTATGTACTGCGCTACACCCAAAGGTGCTGTTGGCTGTAAGGGTAACCACTACTGTCAAAGGAACATCTCCTGTATTCGAAAATTCGAAAGAGGGGTTCTCATCCACCGATGCCCCCTGAGTACCAAACTGCCAGAAGTAGCTGTCTGCATGGGTCATGGAGCTTGTGAAATCGATGGTAACCGGAGAACAGAGTACATCAACACCTGCTGTTATAGGATTACCATCAACCGCAGCGGTAAAACTACCTGTTACCTGTGGCTTGACAAATATGTTTCTGTTATCGGTACTCACACAACCAGCACCGTTTGTTACGGTAAGGGAAACAGGAATATCTGCGCTCCCATCGCCATTCAGGGTAAGGGTGCTATAGTTAAACTCACGGGTTCCCACGTTTGTGTTGATGGGTTCGGGCACACCATTAATTGTCCATTGGTAAAAACCATCGGCCAGTAATGAGGCATCCAGTATGTCCACCTCGAAGAGTCCGGTCACCGGATCGGGGCATATCTCCTCGGGGTTGAGTACAATATTGGCCTCAATATAGGGATGCACTTCAATATCAACGGGAGCAGAAGCAAACGTACAGCCCCAATCGTTGTCCAGTTCAAACGACATCTCGCGGGTTTGAGTTGCCATTGTATAGTTATCAAGTGTGTAAGTACCCGCTGCGTTTGTGGTTATGGGAATACCATCGAGCATCCAGTGGTAGGGTGCATTGGCATTGACAATGCCCGTTGCCTCATAATCAACCTCAAGAGGGGAGCAGCTAATATTGGGTTGGGGTGTAACCAGTGTATTAGCACCTGGTACTGGCCAAACAGTTATGGTCTGCTCAAACTGTTTGGGACAAGTATTTCCAGCTTGAACTACATTCAGCCTGAGGAGATATTCATCGGGTTGGTTATCGGTACGGGTATTCAGAAGATTACTTAAATCGGGTGGGTCGAATCCAGGCTGAGTAAGAATTAAAACTAAATTCCTGAAGAGCGTCCACGTGTAAGTGCTAATTGCACCCTTACTGGTGTTTATTATGGTTGTGTTTAGCGGTGAGCACCCCTCCGCTTTGCTCACTGTAAATCGGGCATCGATATAAGGGCTAACATTGATCAAAACCGAGTCGGTGGCGGTGCAGATATTCCACTGGTCAGTAATGGTTACCTTTGAGTAATACTGTAACGGGGCGTACGGTGGCGATGGGTTGACAAACTGGTGTGTGGGGTTCTGTAAATTTGACGAAGCAAAATCACCAAAATCCCAGTAATAAAATGCCCCACCAAATTGTCCAAACGGATTAGCAGAGAAATTTACCGTAAGAGGTTGGCACCCACTTGTTGGGTTAGCAGAAGGATTTACATTTATATATGGAAACACCCTTACTATTTTAGTTATCTCCTGAAAACAGAACTGCTGCAGATCACCAACCACTAAAGTGATATGGTAGTCAAGAATGGTATCTGTATTGTTGGGAAGTGGCAAACTTACAACATCAGCAGGGTCTCCTCCTCCATTATTGCCTTCAGCAAACTTATTCTGAGGTCCTGAATCTCCTAATCTCCAATACCATGTACGATAATAATCGCCCGATGAAGTATTGGTAAAGGTGAAGGTATAGGATGGTATACCTGCAGGTGGTGGATTGGGTGTTGCACATCCCAAAAAAACATCAGGATCGAAGGACGCAACTACTGGTCCCCCAACCTGTATGGGCACAACCCTAACAGCACTGGTATCGCACGCACCGCTTACTGTAACATTGTAGGTTATTGAGTTTGTTATGTTGCTGGCAACGGGTGTTGCTATTGTATGGTCATCGAGAAAATCTGTTGGATCCCATAAGTATTTTGTACCCCCGCTAGCATAAAGTTGAAGTGACTCGCCAAAACATATTCGCCCACCGCTAGAACTCGTTTCAACCACAAATGTTTGAGGTGCAAACTCATTGTAGTCTGAAAAGTAACCGTAGAAGCAGCCCGAATTAAAACCACCGTTCACAATACCAAGGTGAAAAATATCCTCAGTATTCTCCATGTAATGCGTTCCTACTGCTATTTGGTCTTCGGTGAAGGGTCCAAAACGGGCAACACTCCAGTTGGATGGAGCAGGAAGAAGTGGAATAAAATTTAACGGTGGGAAAAGGTCGTTTCTAACTACCCCGTCAAACAAAAAGTTGGCTTCAGCACCCTGCCTAACCATCATTATTATGTAAAAAGTCTCACTATTTGTTCGTGCAAAGGCTACTCGGGGAACTCCGGTACACTTATCAATTGGGGGTAATATTGCTCCACCCTGCTCACAGCCAAAACCACCAACATGCCATACGTAAACGGGTTTGCTCGCAACAATGCGGTGGTACACTTCAGGATCGGCAATTCTGATATAAGTTTGCTGCCTGGCATTCAGGTTGTATGTACCCTGAAGAGAACCATCGGTCCTGTAAACATTTACGACTGTAGCGTTTTGGGTTGCCAGTATGTAAATATGGTCATGCCGATTTGTGGTAGCATTCTCATAAAGATCTGTACGAATAACAGCATACTCTTTCCCAATAATATTTGTGGGAACTAGCTGATCACCGGCCAGGTCGTAGCATCCCCCTCCGGTATGGTAGAAGGAGTCGTCCTTCACGTTAACGGCAATGGCACCACCCGTTAAACTTCTGATGCGTACACCCCTTAACCTATCTGTGTTCAATTGGCTTGGCCTTTGGGGAGTTTGATCGGTTCTCCATCGGGGGAAAAGTGAAAAGGTCTGTCCCCGGTTAAGAGTTCGTGTAAATGTAGTATTACCCGGGATAGTTGTGGCAGGAGCTCCATAACTACCTGATATACCGGGCGGAAGCAAAAATTCTACAACAGTACCATCCTCAGTGGCCACCACATCAATAGCAGAGTAGGCTTTTACATTGCCTCCTGTCCAGTTCTCCCTATTGTCTTGAAAAGGAGTGTAAAACTCCGTTCCCAAGCCATTACTTCCCTTTAATGCCCAAATATCCTTGTTATTTCTTCTGCTAATCTCATAGTAGGCTGTAATGGGTGTAGTAGAGGTAATTCGAATTCCAAAATTATTTATCCCACTGGCATTCAATGGCTTATTTTCCATTAAGTTGACATCAAAGTAATTTGCTTCAGGGTACGATGTATTTATATCAATCCCTACACATGGGCTAACCACCCAGCAAGTTAAGTCAACTATCTGAAAACCGTAGGCAGGAATATTTACCACAATATCGGGGAAAACGGCTGGATCAGCAGCTGGCATGCTAATAGTAACAGTCGCAGCAAAACTACCAGCTGATAATTTAATAAAGGCATTTGCTCCTCCTGGAGCATAATGGCTTAACGTAATCTCTGGTGCAACAAACCAAAATTCGGTATCGGTTTGGGCATAAAGGAAAGTAGTCTTTAAGAATAAAAAAGCGAAAAACGTACAGAAAATAAATCCCTTAAGAGCGGACTTAACTTTATTAAAAATTGAGATGGGATATGTGGAATTATACAAAAGCATCTTGTTTGTAAAAAAATCTTTTATTTTTATCCTAATCTTACGTTTATTTATCAAAAAAGATATATGCTTCATAAAAAATACATCTACGAAAGTAGGAATATTTTTTATTAAAAAAAGCCCGAATTAGCACTTTTGATAAATGCTGATGAATCCCAAAATAGGTTAATTTCAATGGGTCAATTTGCAATAAATTGGTTATGTGCAATATGCCTGTGTATTTACTATAACGAAAAAATAACTACTGTGATATTTTTCTATGAAAAAAAGATTTTTGCTTTGCATGAGTAGAATGTGAACATTCTGAAAAAAAAGTGTTTTTGTCCACTTTAAAAGATTCCTCGCCCCGTTCGGCCGTGGCTCTTGCTTCGGTCGTAACTATTTTGTCAGGCTCCAGCCTGGTTATCAGCAAACAGATCGCTTTGTCTCGTCAAAAAAGATGACAAGAATCACCGCCGCCCTAAGAACCGAGCGTTTTTTGCGAGCTCGGCAAAGCCAATCTCTCGTGTGGTTTTGCGAAATAATACGTTAGTCATGGTTCGACAAGCTCACCATGACAGAGCGAATTATTGGTAACCCTACAAAGATTCCTCGCCCCAAAGTACAGGGCTCGGAATGACAGGGTTCTTTTGGAGCAAAGGGGCTGGTGCGGGCTGAGGGGCGTGGGCTCAGCCCGCAACAGCCCGTCCTTCACACCAGCCCTGCTGTCATTCCGAACGAATTCGCCGAATGGCAGAGGAGTAAGGAATCTATTATAATGGAACCCAAATTACATTGATATTTTAAAGTTTTCATAACATCATTATTTAAAGCTTCGTATACAACCTTGTTAAGTATTTTGTAAAACCCAAAATATTTAATCGGCTATTTCTTGCAATTTGCAGCATTTTTTTTTGATATTTGTATTGAATCTAATACTAATTGCCATGAATTTTACCACCCTAAAACATTGGATGCGGATTATAATAAGTGCGTCCCTCATTTTTATTGTTCAAAATTCTTTTTGCCAAGAATTTGAGGTTCTATTCTTTGAAGATTTCGAGAATGATGGTTTACGCCCACCGGGTTGGACGGAACCAATTGGTGTTGGAGGACGCTCCTGGCGTTACGAGAATGGAGGCTATGCTCCATCAAGTGCACCCACATTCCGCCATCCACCCAATGCATACAATGGGGTTTATAATGCCCTTTTTCAGGACGAAAGCATTGGTCCAATACGAAAACTTGTAACTCCTTCCATTAATCTGTATAACACCATTAAACCCACTCTGATATTCTGGCATGCTCAGGATGTATGGTACGTATCAAATGATGAACTTAAGGTTTACTATAGAATAAACAGTTCATCTAGTTGGATCCTTCTGGAGCACTATAATACGCCCATTGAGAACTGGACAGAAAGGGAAATAATCCTTCCCGATGCAGCAAAATCCGAAACCTGCCAGATTGCCTTTGAAGGAATTTCGAACTGGGGATGGGGAGTATGTATAGACGATGTAAAAATTGAAGAACGAGGAGTGTTGCCAAGAACTGTTGCAAATTTTCAGCTAAAACAACTCTCTGTCAACTTTCCAAGCGGTTCAACTATCAACCCCTTTGCTTACATAAACGCTTTTATTACTGGAAATACTGGTGAAATTCCCTTAAATTCAATTGAAATAAACTATACAGGTACAGACATCAACAATATTACCCAAATAAAACTTTACCACACACGTGATTCAATCTTCAGAATTAGCAACCCAATAAATGCTAATATAAGCATAGTTGACAATGAAATTTTATTTACCGCACCCACATTTAATTTGCTATCAGGCAGTAACTACATCTGGTTTTGTTTCGACATTGAACTTTCAAGTCCTTATGGTAACATAATCGATTTTGCCCTGAATGCAAACTCAGTATTGTTAGGAGATGTAACTTTCCCATCAAATGATTTAAACCCTACTGAATTTGCAACCATACACACCTCATTATTTTTTGATGATTTTCAGGAAAACACTAAATGGACAAGAACTCCCCTGTGGGAAATTGGGCAACCCCTTGGGGGTGGAACCTTTGATCCCAATTACTCATACTCAGGAAGCAATGTTTTAGCCACAAATCTTAATGGCAATTATTTACCTAACATCTCCATTCTTAACCCTGAAATAGCTGTAAGCGATCCTATTAATGCCAAATACTATAAGAATTTATCCGTCTTTTATAAGAGGTGGATAAATATTGAATTCTTTGACAAAGCTAGTCTTAAACTTAGCAACGATGGTGCAAATACTTGGACTAATATATTCCAAAACACCACCGATGTTCTTGATCGAAACTGGCAATCAATTTCACACAACATAAGCAACCTTGCTACTCGTAAAGAGGATATCAGAGCAATGTTTTCGATTGATACTACAAATCAGTTTATTCAATATGGAGGATGGAACGTCGACAATTTTGCTATAACCGGTGAGTTTATCCACAGCGATGTTGGGGTTAAGGAGAAGATTATTCCTATACAGCAATGCGGGTTAGGCAGTAATGAAATTGTTTCAGTTGTTGTGAAGAATTACGGTGGGGCCACCGTTAACGTACCATTCGAGGTAGGCTACTCAATTAATGGCGGTGCAACGTATACAAAGGAATGGTTTAACGATCCCATTGCCAGCGAAGCCGATAATGAGGGGGATTACGAAATGGTTTTTACCTTTGACACCCCTGCAAACCTATCAACCCCGGGTCTTAAAAGCCTAGTCTTCAGAACATTTCTTGCTGGAGATCAGGATGCCGCCAACGATGCCTACAGCACTACGCTTTACGTTTTTCCTACAGTAACATATCCCTATCAGGCATCGTTCGAATCCACTTCATCGTTCTGGTACCCCTCAGGAACCAACAGCAGCTGGCAATGGGGAACTCCATCGGGTACATATAACAATAAGGCTTCGCATGGAACTAGGGTATGGGCTACCAGCCTGGCACAGAACTACAAAAATAATGAACGATCATACCTCGAAAGCCCTTGCTTTAACCTGTCAGGTGCTGAATACCCAATATTTTCATTCGATTACATTATGCAGATTGAACAGGGTAATGATGGGCTGGCAGTAGAATATTCCGTTGATGGCGAACCTTGGACTTTGCTAACCGCACACCCCGATTACTCATCTAACTGGTACGATACCGAGGATGTTTTTGCACTTGGTACCGATGGATGGAGCCAAAACAAGACCAATTACGTTACGGCAAAAACTCTTCTCCCCAACGATGCTTGGGATGCAAGCAACGTGAAGTTCCGCTTTGTTTTTGCATCCAATCCCAGCGTGACCCACGAAGGTGTAGCTTTGGATATGGTTAAAGTTTACGAACTACCCTACGATTTGGGAATTACTGAGTTAAGTAGCCCTGAGAGCGATTGTGAGATTGGAACAAGTGTAACTCTGGAACTAATAATGAAGAATTTTGGCATCAGGCCAGTACCCATTGGAACCGAAATTCCTATAAGAGTTAAGGTAAACAGTGGTTCAGTTAAAGCAGAAACCATTACCCTGCCCTATGAATTAAACCAGCTAAATTCAACGTTAGATTTTGAAACCGTCAACACTTTCAATCTGTTC
>CAZDXY010000129.1:0-9188 GCA_964509385.1 uncultured Rikenellaceae bacterium | reverse complement strand
TTAGAGTTGTCTCAATGCCAAAAGCATTCAAAAATGTTTCGGAAAAACCAATAAGGTATAGGCTAACGCTAAAGGAAAGTCCAACGAAAAGTGCAAGTCCAAGTGTACCCCCAATGGGAAGTCCCAAACTTCTTGAAATCATGTAGTAAGTCCCACCAGTTTCAACCTTTTTATCTGTAGCAATACTTGCCACACTAAGCCCTGTTGATGCAGAAATTATATGAGCAACCAAAACAATACCCAGTGTAGCCCATAATCCGGCCTGACCTACAATCCATGGTAGCCTCAGGTACATTATTACGCCTAATATGGTAAGGATTGAAGGTGTAAAAACACCTTTGAATACCCCGAACTTATTGCTCTTGTTGCTCATAAAAACTATTATTTCTGATTATTGACAAAATATAATTCCAAATATACATGGATTATAGAAGAAAATGAAAAATTGAGACTAAGTAAACCCACAAAGAATTGAACAAAAAAAATTAACTTGGTAATGAGTTGGGAAGTAAACAGAAAAGTTTTTCTTTAAAAATTTATGCGGTATTAACTCATTTATGTAAATTAGTTTTCAAAAAAACTAAAAAAATGGATCATCAACTGCAACTCCTTACTGTAATGGCTGCATACCTTCTTCTTTTGATCCTTTGGGGTATGTATCAGGGCCGGAAGGTTAAAACCGATACTGACTATTCTATCGCCGGGCGAAAATTACCCGGATGGGTAGCTGCTCTTTCGGAACGTGCCACCGGTGAATCGTCGTGGGCATTGCTTGGGCTGCCCGGAGCAGCATATGCACTAGGGCTCACTGAGATTTGGACAGCCCTTGGCTGTGTTGTGGGTATAATTGCTGCATGGTGGTTGCTTGCGTGGAGGTTGCGCGATGAGGCAGAAAAATATAACGCCAACACCTTTGCCGATTACCTTGCCCGCAGGCATGGTGATGCAGGTAAATTGATCCGAATTGTTGGTAGTTTTACCATTGTCTTCTTTTTCTTCTTCTATGTTGGGGCACAATTCTTAGGTGGGGGGAAAACATTGCACACCATGTTCCACATAAAACCCGAATGGGGAATGCTTTTCACCGCACTGATCATAGTACCGTATGCCATTTATGGTGGTTTCAGGAGCGTGGTTTACACCGATGTGATCCAAGCCATTGTTATGATCATTACGCTAGTTGTTGGACCCATAGCAGGTATAATTTACATATCGAACAATCCTGATATTTATGCAACATCGGTAATTGATGCCTTGCAGCAGGCTGGTCCAAGCCATATGTCAATGGTAAACGGTCTAAAGGGGTTTGCAGCAGGAACTGTGATTGTAAGTGGCTTCAGCTGGTTTTTTGGGTATCTGGGTGGCATGCCGCAGCTTTCGCTGCGATTTATGGCCATTAGCGATGAAAAACAGGCAAAAAAAGCAAGGAATATTGGTGTTGCATGGACGCTAATTGCCTACGTTGGTGCAATGCTTCTGGGATTAATTGGGCTTGCTATTTTTGGTCCGGGAACACTTACCGATCAGGAGTATGTTATGCCTGCTGTTATTTTAAAAATTTTCCCTGCCAGCATTGCTGCTGTATTAATCACAGGAGCCATAGCAGCGATGATTTCCACTGCCGACTCGCTCCTGGTTCTCTCCTCAACCGAGATGAGTGAAAATCTTGTAAAACCGTTAAGGAAGGGTATTGACCAGCGCAAAGGGCTAATTCAGTCGAGATACATAACGGCCATACTTGCTGCCGTTGCTTTGGGAATTGCATATACCTCACCTCAAAAGTTGATCTTCACACTGGTGGGCTATGTTTGGGCTGGCATTGGCTGCACATTCTCAGTGGTAATCCTCTTCACGCTTTTTTGGAAGCGTTATCATGGTAAAGCGGCCGTAATTACGATTGTTTCAGGACTTGTATTTACCATACTTTGGGTTAGCCTGGGTTTTGATAAAACCATCATTACCGCCCGGTTTGCCAACTTTTCTTTTACGCTAATAGTTGCCATAATGGCAACATATCTGGTAAAACCTGCTTTGGATAAATAGAGGGTTTTTGCTTTTACCGCTTAGTAATGGTTTCGTGAATCTCCCTAAAATAGGTAACCTCTATACGACGTTGGACTTCTTTCAGGGCTTCGTTTCCTGCTTCTTTTTCGTTGAAATGCCGTCCGGTAAAACCCTCAAGGGATTTATAGTATACCTGATTGCCCTTGGGAGTTTCAACCTTGATGAACCCTTCTATTACCGCATTTTTGTAATTACCAGACTGCCCAGCGATTTTAGTGAGAACGTTTATACGAACAATGTAATCTGCTTCACTTTCCTTTTCTTTAATCTCGTAACCACCCTCAATGGCTTTCCTTCGAAAACTGCTGTAAAGGATTCCGGGGATAATTTTTTCACCCATGTTAACCTCGTTGGACACAATGGCAAATATGGGTTTCTCAATATTAATCCTAATGCTGCCTTGTGGTAAGGTAAACCTGGAAATCATCCTACGAATCACCGGATCTGAAGTGCCTTCCATCAGAATCTCATCAATGTCTATCGTAGCAGTAAGGGTTTCGTGAGTTTTGGTTGATCGTACAGCATCTATCTCAAATGATGCAATTCCATTTCTTTCGGTTCTTTTTTTATTATTCCTTATTGGTTTCTCTGAATAAGAAACAGCCAATGGTAACTCTGAGATATTGCCAAAGGCACGAAACCGAGCCTGAAATTGCAGTGCCGAAGCACTTATACCATGACCAGTTTTAACATTAACTTCACCATTCAATGGAATAATTTCAAGCCCCGAAAGCGTTGCCGAGAACTCTTTAAAAATCTCGTTCCCCAAATAGATTTGCGATCCCCGGAACTCAACTGGTAATGGCTCGCTAAAGTAGGGTTTAATGGGCTCAAGTGCTTTGATAAATTGCATCAGGGCTTGCCGAATATTGCCTGCATCGCAGGCATTAATTCCGCTGGTGAAAAAATCGAGCGACCGGGTAATAGCGTTGTTTTTCCGTTGTTCCTTAAGCTGATTGTAATGCGATTTGGATAATCGATAGAAAACCCAATAGTTTTCAGTATCCTCCCATGTATCAACCAATTCATATCCCTCCAGATCCTGTTGCGTTTGTGCTCTAATTATTGAAGTAAAGTCTTCCCTAAAGTTAAGATTCGACTCAAAAGCGTGAATTACAGAATTCGACGAAATGCTAATGGATATCTCTCCTGCCATATCTGAAAGAGCATTCTGACGTGCTGCCTGTTGATACTGATTAACATCAAAAGTTTTGCGGGCAATTCCAATCCCATAATAGTAGACTTGCGAAGTTGGTCTATTCTTTGCCCACTCAGGTTGAGGAACAGGTGGCGGTCCCTGCACCTTTTTGCTCCCGCTACAACCAACCAAAGCAAAAGCAAGCACAAAAAGAATTAGGGCATTAAAAGGCTTATTCATTATTTTTCAGGATTATACTGGTTAATCTTATGGGCAACACGAGACGAAATTTTTTCAATCGTTTCAAGTTGAAGTGTACTAACGCTTTTAATATTTTGATTTGCAGACAGTAAATTCTGGAGTGCTTTTACTGCACCAGGATTATCATCGATCTTATCTTTGGGTGAGTTTTTATCGGTAAATTCCCAGTATCCTGGAACCAACTTATTTTTATCACCACTGAAAGTTGCGTAACGAATAGCGTCCGAAACATTTTGATTAATAGCGTCGGAAACTAATACTGCACTTGTTTCTGTAGAATTGAGCTGATACTGAAAAGCAGCCTCAACACTGTTCTCCCTACTAATTTCCATGTAAGTAACTTTATGGTACTTGGTTTCTTTCCTATCCTCACCAGTGTCCTTATCTTTTACAATAATCTCCTCCTTAAGATACCCACGTTTTTCCTCCCTTTTAACCTTACCATCGTTGGCATCAAATTTTAATACTGTACCCTTCAATACGGCTTTTGGAGCCAGTTGGCCAACCTTAATATTTACCCCAATACTAGATGAATGCTGTTGCGGAGATGAGTATTGCTGAGTGGGCTTGGTATCGATAACCTTTATGAATGGATTATTTAATCCGTTTAGATCACTTACAATCCTACTCTGCAAAATAGTGCCAGCATCCTTGTAACTGCTATTGTTTCTAATTATTTCAATGGCTATAGTTATCATCCCTTTCGAAAGGGCTTCATCGCGCAAATCTTTGCTATCCTTATAGGTTCCATGAGTGGTAATGATACTGTTAAAGTTTGCATAAGCCGAGCGATAGAGTCCATTGATCAGAAATTCCATTCCGGCACGATATAGGGGTTCGCTCTGCGAAATTTTCATGTGTTCATCCACACCCTGGTAAAGAGGGTCTACCAGTTTGATCTCAGCAAAAAGAAGTTCCGATTCTCGAAATTTTTCTTCTTCCAATAGCAACCGTGCTTCATCGTAAAGTTTGGATAGGTAACGAGGCTTTGCCTCATCGTAATATCCCTGCGCCATTGGCGAAATGGAAATGGAAACTCCAGTTGCATTTACCTTGTTCATGTATGCTTTTGCTTCAATGTAATTATATACCACTGCTTTATCATCGCCCGAAAGATAGGCTTTGCTCACTTCAAAACCCTTATCATCGAGCAATCGCTGGCCATTCTTTTTAAGCCCAATGGCTGCATCAACATTCTTTGGGTTAGCCACCATGGATTGGTAGTACATTTCGGCAGCCATCTCGTAAAGACCTGCCTGCTCAAATTTTAATCCCTTTTTGGCATAACGTTTCGACACACATCCTCCAAGGATAATAACGCAAGCTGCAAGTAGAACTATAAAATATTTTTTCACGGTCGAATTCTGTTTAAGTTTAAAATTCTAATTGCTGAATCATAGGTTTTTTTTTAAAAAATGATTGATTATATGATGGCTAAAAATAGTAAAAATTATTGGGGTATGGGTAAAAAAGTTTTTTTGGAATAGCATGAATAAATCAAATGGAATTACTCTCTTTCAAGGTTTTTATATGCATTTGCATGATAATCTTAAATGTTGAAAATGCAGGTTATTCAATCCTGTTCCATAGTTCAAAAATATCCTTCTCATTCCTTTGAAATGCATTCAAGGCATTTTGACGAAAATTCAATTTAACCCCTACGTAGGATATGTAAAAAATATCGCTGGTGAAGCCAACTACCTCCCATTCACCACTCACTGTAAAAACCTCCTGGAACTCATCCTTGCTGTAATAATCCAGCTCCAACTCATTATTCTCAATTGCGAATTTATTCTCCAGAATTCTTATGGTTAACACGATGCCCCAATCATCTTCCTTCTGGTTAATGACTTGTACTAAAAATAGTTCTCTTCCCTCACGGTATAAAGCCTTTCTTCCCTTCAGATTAATTCTCATTGTAAGTTTTTTTCTGATCAAAAATAGCTATTTTCATACACTGGTGTATAACACTTTTTAACAAACGTTTTGTAAACCTTACACTTATTTCATCATCAATATAAAGTTACAATCTTGCTTATTAACCTAAAACAATCCATTTTTCATGAAAAGAAATTTAATTTTCAACCTTTTACTGGTATTTCAGATATTTGTTCCAGGCATGTTATCTGGAATCAATGTCGAGGATACCCGTATGCTGGCTCAACCCGCCATCAGCGATAGTCACATTGCTTTTATCTACGCAGAGGATCTATGGGTTGCCAATATCGATGGTACAAATCCCCGTCGCTTAACGGTGGACAGGGGTGTAGAATCGAACCCCATCTTTTCGCCAGATGGCAAACTCATTGCCTTTAGTGCTGAGTACGATGGGAATACAGATGTTTTTATCGTTCCCGTTGAAGGGGGTATTCCAAAGCGATTAACCTGGCATCCTGGTGCTGATTATGTGAGAGGATTTACTCCCGATGGGCAAAGCGTTCTGTTCATATCACAGCGATCCATTTATACTGGTCGATATTTCCAACTCTTCACTGTTCCTATAACAGGGGGCTTCCCAAAGCAGCTAGAAATTCCCAACGCTTTTCATGCTGCCTACTCGCCCAATGGCGAATTTATTGCCTATACACCCATCCCCGATCAGTTTAACCAGTGGAAAAACTACAGGGGAGGAACCATATCTACCATATGGGTTTTCTCCACAAAGGATCATTCGGTTATTCCAATTCCAAAACCCGATGGCGGTTGCAACGATACTAAACCCCTCTGGATTGGTGATATGATCTACTTCCTTTCCGACAGGAATGGCGAGTTCAACCTTTTCAGCTTTGACAAAACTACCTCAGAGGTTTTTCAGCTAACAAACTACAACGATTTTCCAGTAATCAACATCTCGACCAACGGGAAGGAAATTATTTTAGAGCAAAGTGGCTACCTCCACATCTATCGCGAAGGGATAAAATGGCCCCAAAAACTAACTGTGGTTATTGCCACCGATCTTCAGGAGCTGCGCCCTCGCTTTGTGAATGGCAATAATTACATACGTAGCGCCGATATTTCACCCACGGGTGCAAGGGCTGTTTTTGGCTACAGGGGCGAAATAATAACCATTCCTGCCGAAAAGGGAGATCCAAGAAACATTACATACACTACAAGTTCCCACGAAAAATATCCTGCCTGGTCGCCAGATGGCAAATCAATTGCCTACTTCACTGATGCATCAGGAGAATATCAGCTGGCAATAAAATCGCAGGATGGCAAGGGCGAGGCAAAAACATTCAAATTAAGTGGTGCAGGTTTCTACGCATATCCTCGCTGGTCGCCCGATTGTAAGAGAATTGCTTTTGTTGACAACAGTCGAAGTCTATACATTATTGATGTGACCTCGGGAAATATTAAAAGGATCTCTTCGGACGAGATGTATTCCCCTGGAGTATTCAGGAATATATTTGGTTCCTGGTCGTTCGACTCAAAATGGATTTCATATACAAAAGTACTGGAAACAAACTTCAAGCAGGTATTCCTCTACTCCATCGATCAGGATAAATCGTTCCCAATAACCGATGGATTAAGCGATGCGTCTGAACCTATTTTTGATCCCACAGGGAAATACTTGTACTTCTTTGCATCCACCGATGCAGGCCCTGTTGTAAACTGGTTTGATCAGTCAAACGCCGATATGCGCATGAGCCGTTCTATTTACCTATTAACTCTGCAAAAGGAAACCATTTCGCCTTTCGCTAAGGAAAGCGATGAGGAGGAGCCAAAAAAGGATGAAGAACCTGCTAAAGAAGCCGATAAGGGTAAAAAGGGAGATAAGAAAGAACCCGATGCAGAGAAAAAAATCGAATCGTTAAAAATTGACTTCGAAGATATTGAAAATCGTATAGTTGACTTTCCCATAAAGGCTGGCAACTACCATAGCTTGGGCATGGCAAAGGAGGGCGAACTTCTGTACATCGAGCGCCCATATGACTATCGCTCATCGGTAACCATGCGAAAGTACGATATTAAGAAGCGAAAGGATAACGAAGTTGTGGAGATGGATGGCTATATCCTGTCGGCTGATGGCAAAAAGATGTTGTTCGTTAAGAGTAACGTCTGGACCATCTCCAATGCCGGAGAAAAACCCGAAGCGGGAAAAGGTGCTCTGAACACTGGAGACATCAAAATTAAGATTGATCCTGTTGCTGAGTGGGCACAAATTTTTAATGAGGTATGGCGCATTAACCGCGACTATTTTTATGATCCCGGAATGCATGGTGCCGATTGGAATGCAATGAAGGCAAAGTACGAAGTATTCCTGCCCCACTTATCCTGCAGAAGCGATTTGAATCGCCTGATTCAATGGATGTGTAGCGAACTTTCTGTGGGTCACAGCTATTCAGGAGGAGGCGATTGGCTGAATAGTCCCGAAAGGATTAGCGGAGGTTTACTCGGCGCTGACTATATCATAGCAAATAACAGGTATAGGTTTGGCAAGATTTATGGTGGACTCAACTGGACCCCTGATCTTCGATCTCCCCTAACCGAACCAGGCGTAAACGCTAATGAGGGCGATTACATACTGGCTGTGAATGGAAAAGATGTGACTGCAAACCAAAACCTATTCAGCTTCTTTGAAAATACCGCAGGGAAAATCATTGAGCTAACCATTGGACCCAACCCGGACTATACAGCATCGAGGATTGTGAAGGTTGTTCCCATAGCAAATGAATACGCGCTCAGGAATCGGGATTGGGTGGAAGGCAACCTGAAAAAGGTTACCGAAGCAACTAACGGACAGGTAGCCTATGTATATGTACCAAATACCGCAGGTCTGGGGCATCAATACTTCAAGCGTTACTTTTTCCCTCAGGCTAACCGCAAGGCAATTATTATCGACGAACGGTATAACGGGGGCGGATCGTTGGCCGACTACTATATTGATATCCTTATGCGACCATACCAATCGCACTGGAATTTCCGGTACGGAAAGGATTTGAAGACACCCAGCGCATCTATCCAGGGACCAAAGGTGATGATCATTGACGAGAATGCAGGATCGGGTGGTGATATGCTTCCATACATGTTCCGCAAGTTTGGCGTGGGCACTATGGTGGGAAAACGAACCTGGGGCGGACTTGTGGGAGTGCTCGGGTTCCCCGAGTTGATGGATGGTGGTTACGTTACCGCTCCCAACGTGGCCATTTGGACAAAGGATGGCTTTATAGTTGAGAATGTTGGCGTTGAACCCGATATTGAAGTGGAGCAGTGGCCTGCTGAAGTGATCAAAGGAAGAGACCCACAGCTGGAAAAAGCCATTGAGGTTGCTCTTAAAGAGTTGGAAAAGAATCCTCAGGAAGAACCTCAAAGACCACCTTACCCAGTAAGGGTCAGAAAATAGATTCTCTTAATCCCTTTTGTAAGCACTTATTCGCTTGTGTTATTTTTTATTTTTTAAAAAAATTGAATCCTCTTCGTGTTAAATCCGAAGAGGATTTTTTTATCTTTAGCTATTACAATTTAAAACTTATCATATGGATCGTCTAAAGAGCATTCTGGATTCTATTGGTAATTTCTTAAGTTACTCAATTTATACACATGGTACATCCCAGTTGACCATAGGTACACTTCTATTCCTAGTAATCGGCATTTGGTTAGTCTTTTTCCTTTCAAAACTTATTAGAAGATTGCTAATTGATAGGATATTAGAGAAGAAAGGTACCGATAATGTCTTATCCTGATATAGGTTGACCTTTTTTAAGGTTATTTGGCCAAGTTATTT
>CAZDXY010000128.1:0-9237 GCA_964509385.1 uncultured Rikenellaceae bacterium | reverse complement strand
CTAATAATAAATCTCTAAAAGTTTGGCGTTTTTTCTGGGAGCCAATGCCATATTTTCCAGGACTGCAGGGATTAAGGCAAGCTCTCCTTTGTTTAAAGTAACATTATCATTATTGAAGGTTATTAATTCTACTTCGCCTTCGAAACAAAGATATATTATAAATGAATTAAGTTTGCTAAAATCTCTTTCAATTCTTTTATTTAAAACAAGTCTGTTTGTTTTAAAAAAAGGGCAACTAACAAGTTCCTGTGATGTATTTAATTCAATTCCTTTATGAATTTTTGTATCCATAACGATCGAAAAATCAATTGCGTCTATTGCTAAATGGGTGTGCAGTTCACGACTTTTTCCTTTATCATTTACCCTATCCCAATCGTAAATTCTATAAGTAATATCCGATGATTGCTGAATTTCAACAAGCATTATCCCTTTACCTATAGCATGTACCCTCCCTGCAGGCATAAAGAAAAAGTCATCTTTAGAAACATTTTCAAATCTTAAATATTGTTTTAAAGTTCCATTACTTATTATCTCAGAAAAATTTTCCTTAACGATTTCATCCTTGAAACCTGTAATTATCCAAGAATCTTTTTCGCAATCAAGGATATACCACATTTCTGTCTTCCCATAAGCCTGATGCAATTGAGCGGCCATTTCATTATCAGGGTGCACTTGAATCGAAAGATAGTCGGCTGTGTCGATCAACTTGATAAGTAAAGGAAACCCTATGCCAAACTCTTGGTATACCTTATCACCCACCAGGTCCCCCATATAAACCTCGATAAGCTCTTCAAGCGTATTCCCTGCTAAAAAACCATTGGTTACCACCGAGATATTATCCTGTACCCCCGACAATTCCCAACTTTCACCATAAGAAACTGACGCTTCATTCAAAGGCTTTTTTCCGTATTTATCAATTAACCTTGTACCTCCCCATATACGCTCCTTTAGCATTGGCTTAAACTTCAACGGATACAACATACTAGTTTATAGTTGATTATTAGTATTTAGGTATAATTCAACAACAAAATCCATAAATGGTTCTAATTATCCCTTAATAAAAAAAGATTTGTACCTTAGCACCAATATAGACATTTACAAAGTTAAACATTTACAAATTCTTTTTTATAATGCTAATAGTTGGTATTGCCGGGGGCACAGGATCTGGAAAAACAACTGTAGTCAATCGAATTGTTGAATGTCTTCCACCCGGTGAAGTTGTTATAATACCTCAAGATTCATACTATCGAGATAGTTCGCATATACCAATGGAAGAGAGGCAAAAAATTAATTTTGATCATCCATCATCAATTGAGTTTGAGTTACTGGTAGACCATATTTCACGCCTTAAATCGGGACAGCAGATTGATCAACCCATTTACTCTTACCTAACTTGTACAAGGTCAAGCGAAACTATTGCAATTGCACCTCGTCACGTGGTGATAATTGAGGGTATTTTAATATTTACTAACCCTGAATTAAGAAACCTGATGGATATAAAGGTTTTTGTCGATGCCGATGCGGATGATCGATTGTCAAGAGTAATTTGTCGCGATATAATTGAAAGAGGTCGTTCGGTAAACATGGTACTTGAACGATACGAGAAAACAGTAAAGCCTATGCACCTCCAATTCATTGAACCAACTAAACGTTATGCTGATATAATAGTTCCTCAGGGTGGAAACAACTCCGTGGCGATCAATATACTAACATCAATAATTGAAAAAAATTTGAAGGGTGTATAACCTCAACTGTTTTAATCTTAACACAATACTATTTCAAAAAAAATATCATTATGTTAAATAGCATTAAGATTGAAGAAATCCTGTTTCTTGACATAGAGACAGTACCACAACATCCCGACTATAATCAGATGCCTGAATCATTTCAGCTACTTTGGGATAAGAAAGCCCAAAGGATAGGCAAGGAAAATGAAACCCCAGATGAAATATACCAAAAGGCGGGTATATATGCTGAATTCGGTAAAATAATATGCATTTCTGTAGGTATTGTTGTTCCTAAATCCAATGGGCTATTCTTTCGGGTTAAATCCTTTGCCGGGGAGGATGAAGTGTTGATTCTGAGGGATTTTGCGGATATGCTCGAAAAATTCTCTGCAAAGACAGGAGCTTTGCTTTGCGCTCACAATGGCAAAGAGTTTGACTTTCCGTACATCTCTCGCAGAATGTTGGTTAACGGCATAAAATTACCCAACTTGCTCGATATTGCAGGGAAAAAACCATGGGAGGTAAATCACTTAGATACCATGGAACTATGGAAATTTGGCGACTACAAGCATTACACATCTCTAAACCTACTTGCCTACATTTTTAATATTCCCACTCCAAAGGATGATATCGATGGTAGTCAGGTTGCCGAAGTTTTCTATAAGGATAAAAACTTGGAACGAATTGTAACTTATTGCGAGAAGGATGTTTTAACAGTGGCTCAACTTCTATTAAGGTATAGAAACGAACCGATAATTGATCCAGCCAACATTGAGAAGGCATAGGGTATAGGTTCAAAAACCTTTGATAATTAAATTATAACAAAAAAGTATTAATAAGAGAAATTAACTTCGTGGGTGCTTCGGCATGAAGCCAATGTCCTACGTTGGGTATAATTTGCATTTTATTGTTGCTAAACCATCGTCTTATCCATTCCTCGTCGTTTTGAGTAATATAATTGGATTTTTCTCCCTTAACGAATAATGTCGGAGTAGCCACTGGTAGCCGCTTATCGTCCCTAAATATAGTACCCATGATGGAAGGAAGATTATTAATGATAGCCTCCACATTTATAGTCCAACGAAAAAAACCTTCCTCATCCCTTTTGATATTTTTTAGTAAAAAATGTCTTATCCTTGCTTCAGGAATGTTCATTGCCATTATATCATCAAGTTGCTGTCTCGAAGTGGCCAATTCAGGTTTTAGCAACGACATTGCTGTTATTAATTTCCGATGTAAATCTTCATGGCGACTTTCATCTGTTTTTTGCAATAAATCATACCCTGCAGGAGAAATATCAACTACCACAAGTTTTCTTACACGATAAGGATTCAGCTGGGCAAAGAGCATGGCTGTTTTTCCACCCATGGAATGCCCAACTATATCTACGCTTGCTAAATCCAAAACATCAAGAAGTTCAAGTAAATCATTTGCCATATCGGGGTAGGTGTGCTGCATGCTGTGTGGGCTTTTACCATGATTACGTTGATCTACAAGGATAACCCTGAAATGGCGGGATAATTCACGTCCTATGCTCATCCAGTTGTCCGATGATCCATATAGCCCATGAAGTATAACAAGAGGAAATCCCTCTCCCATTTCGCGGTAGAATAGATTCATCTCTAGTACCCTTTGATCTGCCTTAAATACATTTGAATTGTATTCTCAAGTCCAAAGTAAAGCGCATCGGCAATGAGCGCATGACCAATTGAAACTTCTTGTATCCAGGGAATTGTGTGAATGAAATATCGAAGATTATCAAGATTAAGATCATGGCCTGCATTCAGTCCCAACCCAACCTCTCTTGCTGCCATAGCAGCAAGAACAAAAGGTTCAATTGCCATCTCTTTATTCAGATGATAATTCTGAGCATAGGGTTCGGTATACAGCTCTATACGATCGGTTCCGGTATCGACAGTATGTTTCACCATTTCAGGGTTTCCGTCAACAAAAAGTGATGTTCTAATACCCTCCTTTTTAAATATCGAAACAATCTTTTTTAAGAACTGTTTATTGGTTATTGTATCCCATCCCGCATTCGATGTAATTGCATCTGGTGGGTCGGGTACAAGGGTTACCTGATGAGGCATAACTTCTAGCACAATTTTTGTAAAAAAATCCGACGGGTATCCCTCAATGTTAAATTCGGTGGTGATGATTGGACGGATATCCCTAACATCTTGGTAGCGTATGTGTCTTTCATCAGGACGGGGATGCACCGTAATGCCTTCGGCACCAAATCGCTGACAATCGATGGCAGACTTTAAAACGTTTGGTATATCACCACCGCGAGCATTGCGAAGTGTTGCAATTTTATTGATATTTACACTTAAACGGGTCATGTGTTGATATTTACTATTAACTTTGCAAAGTTAGGTTAAAATTTAAACCTTTTGGTGGAATGGTTGCAAAAGAGTTGATTTCTGACGTTGTCCCTTCACTAAGAACATCCGACACAGGAATAACAGCCCTAAATTGGATGGATATCTTCAAGGTGTCTCATCTCCCAATTGTGAACGAAAAGGAGTTCCTTGGACTAATATCCGAAACTGATATTTACGATCTGAATATGCCCGAAGAGCCGCTGGGCAACCATCAACTTTCGCTTCTTCGACCCTATGCAACGGAATATCAACATGTTTTTGAAATCATTGAGTTGGCATCCCGTCTTAAACTTTCTCTTATTCCTGTTCTTGACCATCGAAAGAACTACCTTGGTGCAATTATTATCACCGATTTACTGCATATGTTTGCCGAAATCACCGCATTGAAAAATCCTGGAGGTATAATTGTTCTTGAAATTAACAGCAACGATTACTCCCTCGCTCAAATCGCACAAATAGTTGAGGGTAATGATGCTAAAATACTTGGAACCTATATCACATCAAGCCCAAATTCTACAAAAATTGAGCTTACGCTCAAACTAAACGTAACAGATTTAACCTCAATAAACCAAACCTTCAACCGATATAATTATACGGTTTTGGGTTCTTACATGAAGCATGATGAAGAGGAGGATCTGCTCGAAGAGCGCTATAATCTCCTTTTAAAATATTTGAATATATAACAGATCATGCGCTACTTCATCACTAATATGGCAGTTGTATTGATCTGCAACGCTTTCCTAACCTTGGCATACAGCGATGCATACAGTTCATCAAAGGATAGCATACTTATAGTTAATTCAATACAAATCTCTGGAAATAAAATTACTAACGAAAAGGTAATTCTACGAGAAATTCCTTTTAGGTTGAGCGATACTCTTATTACCAAAGACCTATCTTTACTAAAAAAGAAGATTAGGGAAAACTTGGACAATATTCAACTTTTCAACTTTACTTACATTGAATATCAAACGGATAGTATTTTTATAAATTGGAATATCGCTGTTGAGGAGAGATGGTATATCTGGCCTATACCCATAATTGAATATGCCGACAGAAATTTGAGTTCTTTTCTAAAACAAGGTGATTATAGTAGAATTAACTATGGGGCATATATTACAGTTGACAACTTTCGGGGAATGCGCGATCAACTCACATTACGCTTAGTTCTTGGGTATAGAAAACAAATGGCTTTAAGGCACACAACCTACTCGCTTGATAAGGAAAAACGCCATGGGCTGAAAAGTTGGATCTCATACGTAAGCAATCATGAAGTTCCCTATACAAATATTGACAATAAACAAGTATTTTATAAGTCACCAGATGGAAAGGTTCGAAGCATATTCAACTTAGAATTTGCTTATCAATACAGGCCAGCCATACATTGGTATCACACATTAACATTAGGACACCAACAAACATCTGTTATTGACACTATTGTTAACTTAAATCCAAATTACTTTGGAAATGATAAAACGAACCACTCTCTAACAGAGCTTAGGTATGACGTTTTTCTTGAAAAGCGTAATCAAAAGGTTTTCCCTCTATCGGGATATTATTTAAATTTTAATGTGAGCAAGATGGGAATTCTTCCTAACGATTTTGCTTCTTATTGGAAAGCAAGTCTTTCAGGTGGATTCTACTCTCCTATAGCTTCAAAGTTTTTCGTAGGAACTGATTTTATGGTAAAAGGGAGTAGTAAAACTGATTTACCCTACTTTTTAAATGATGCTATAGGTTACAAAAACTACATAAGAGGCTATGAGCATTATGTTACAAATGGCTCTCAATACTTTATCAACAAAAACTCATTTAAATTCCAACTAATTCCGCCAAAAGTAGTTATTTTGCCATTTATTCCAGAAGAGAAGTTTAGCAAGACTCACATTGCTTTATATTGGAGCCTTTTTGTGGATACAGGTATGATTAAATCCGATACAAGTATACCTACAGGATCACTTGAAGGTAGATTTTTATATGGATACGGAACGGGTATTTATATGGTTGCTTATTACGATATTGTTTTAAGAGTGGAGTATTCATTCAACATTCTTGGAGAAGGTGGCTTCTTTGTTCACTTTGGAACACCCTTTTTAAACTATTAACTCGCTTACGATATGACAGTTGCATTGTATGGACATACTGTTAACAAAGAGCACATTGGAAGCATAAAGCTAATTCTTGATCAGTTTTTGCATTTTAATGTTGAAATAATGATTTATGGCACTTTTTTCGATTTTCTTCAAAGTGAACTGGGGTACAAGCCTAATGTAAAAAGCATTTTCAATTCCCCTACCGAAGTAAAGGATCAAGCCAAACTTATGCTCAGTATAGGTGGTGATGGTACTTTTTTAGAATCGGTATCTTACGTTGAGGATTCGGGAATACCTGTAGCAGGTATTAATTTTGGCAGATTAGGTTTTCTTGCCCATATAACTTCCAGCAACATGGTTGCTGCCATTGAACAACTTGCTAAAGGTGATTACACTGTTGAGAAAAGATCAGCACTACAATTAATCATAGACAACAATCTTTTTGGAAAATTCCCTTTTGCTCTCAACGATCTAACCATTCAAAAAGGGGGAACTACCATGATTACTATTAATGCCTATATTGACGGCGAGTTTCTTTGCACTTACTGGGCTGATGGAATAATTGTTTCAACACCAACAGGATCAACTGCCTACTCATTAAGTGTAGGGGGACCAATTGTAAGCCCAAAATCAAATACTTTTGTGATATCGCCCATTTCTCCTCATAACCTAACCGTTCGCCCACTGGTTATTCCCGATAATTCAAATTTAACTTTTGAGGTAGATACACGTGAAAACGATATACTATTATCTCTTGACTCACGTTCTGTTAAAACATCAAGCAATTCTAGCATTATGATAAAAAAAGCACCTTTTTACGTTGGAATTGTTAATCTGAAAGAAACAAGTTATTTTAAAACCCTTAGAAATAAGATGATGTGGGGTATTGACAGTAGAAATCCAAACTAAAATTAACCTTATTTTGTTTTATTTGTTTTTTAATCATAGTTTAATGGAATAGAATAAGGTTTTTCTTTTTTTACCACTTTTTTTTTACATTTGTAGTGCTTAAAAAGTAAATGATGAAAAGAATCTCAGCAATAATAGTTGTGTTAGCGGTATTTAACTCTACCGTTTACTCACAACCATGGAAATTGGCTAGATATGAGGTTTTTGGAGGTTTAACAGCCTTCCAATACTTTGGGGATATTGGAGGTTCTCCAAATTCCTCAAACTTTTTGGGATTTAAAGATATCAGCTTCTCTAAAACACGTCCTGGGATCACGGGTGGAGTACGTTATCAGGTTATGAAAGAACTTAATGTTAAAGCCTCGTTTGTTTCAGGTTTTATTACACAGTCAGATGCCACTTCAACTAGTAATATAAATCGCAACTTTGCATTTAATACACTTATCAATGAACTTAGTGTTATTGGTGAGTACTATCTAATACCCGAAAGTGATCAAAACTACTACTACTCCATTATGCAAGTGAGAGGTGGCTTGCGCCATTTTAAGCAACCATTTAGCCTTTACGTATTCCTTGGGGCAGGAGGCCTTTACTACCATGTAACTCCAAAAGAAAACCTGATAAATAATTCTCAATTTTCGAACGATCCTTCTTTTGCTCTGGTTATTCCAGGTGGTATTGGGGCTAAATTTGCCATTATGCCAAAGGTTTCCATAGGAGCCGAGTTGTGCTTAAGGTATACTACCAGCAATAATTTAGATGGATACAATTCGGTTCATGGAAAATACAACGATTTTTACAATTCCATTCTTTTTAAAGCAAACTATAAATTGGCAAAATCTAGACGAGTAGGAGTTAAGCCCCCATCACGTAGAAAATTCATTTTCTAAACTGCCTTTACTTAATGAGAACCATTTTATTCTTTGTGCTACTCCTGATATGGATGCCATTTTTATTGTTTTCCCAAGAGCGTAATGATGCTGGTTTAATTGCTGGTGTCTCATATTACATGGGTGATTACAATCCAAGTACTCATTTTTACAAACCTTCTCCAGCCATTGGAGTATTATTCCGAAGAAATTTCAATGATCTTTATTCACTTAGGGTAACTGGTGCCATGGGATGGCTTCGAGGAAGCCACGATCCTGAAGAATTCTTTTTGCCGGGAGAAACTCCCTCATTTAGTAAACGAATTATTGAAATTGATGGAGTTGTCGAGATTGGTTTCATCCCTTTTAATACACATCGTCACAAACGGAGTGCTTTTACCCCTTATGTTGCTTTTGGAGCAGGAATTGCATACGTTAACCGTAGTATTATTCCACATATACCCATGGGGGTTGGAATTAAGTATTCTCCAGTCAATAGATGGACTTTGGGGTTGGAATGGCGCGTTCATAAAACATTTTTTGATGGAATAGATGATTATATTAACATATCTGATGAACCCAAATCATTTATTCATAATAACGATTGGTTTTCATTCGCAGGTTTTTTTGTATCATACAGAATTTTTAAGCAGAGCGCTATTTGCCCTGCATATATGTAAATTGTATACCTATGTCATTGACTGACAAAATTGACAAAAGAAAACTCCCAGCCCATGTTGCTATTATTATGGACGGGAATGGTAGATGGGCAAGAAAAAAAGGGAAACCCCGTGCCTTTGGACATCAAAATGCTGTTTTTGCAGTTAGAGCTGCAACCGAAGCTGCTGCTGAGTTAGGTATAAAATATTTAACTCTCTATGCATTTAGCACTGAAAACTGGAACCGTCCAAAGGTTGAAATCGAAGCATTAATGTCATTGCTCTCAAATACTATTGACTCTGAAATAAATACACTTTTAAAGAATAATATTCAATTTAAAATAATTGGGAATATAGAACTGCTTCCAAATCCTTTACAAAAAAAATTAAACAACGCTCTTCAACGAACTGAGCATTGTACGGGTTTAAAACTAATAATTGCACTTAGCTATAGTTCACGATGGGAAATTGTTGAAGCAGCAAAAAAATTCGCCACGCTATGTGTCGAAGGAAATAAGGATCCCAACAACTTAACTGATAGCGAATTTGCAAATTACCTAAAAACATCAAGTATGCCCGATCCAGAACTGCTTATT
>CAZDXY010000127.1:0-9267 GCA_964509385.1 uncultured Rikenellaceae bacterium | reverse complement strand
ATACAGAAGAAACCCCTCCAACTGCAAAGCAAGACCTTAGAGTTCTCCTCGACAAAAAAAACAGGGGCGGAAAGGTTGTCACAATTATCACTGGATTCATTGGCTCAATGGAAGATCTTAAGGATCTCGGTAAAATCCTAAAAAGTCGTTGCGGAGTTGGAGGGAGTGTTAAGGATGGAATGATCCTTATACAGGGTGACTTCCGCGATAGGATTATGAACCTTTTACAGGAAATGGGGTATAAAGTTAAAAAATCAGGAGGATAGTACAATCTTCAACAATTTTCCCTTAGATCATTTTAGACAATGATGCAATCATGAAAAAATTCTTTTTTCTTTTTTCTCTTTTTGTCTTCTCTAGGATTCTTTTTGCTGGAGATACAATAAGGGTTATGCAATACAATTTACTTTATTACGATAAAAATACGGGGTGGTGTAACTCAACTAACAATAATGTCGAATTGAAAGATGGTTATTTAAGAGATATTACTGGCTACTATAAACCTGACGTTTTTACGGTAAACGAAATGAACGGAAGCCCAACAAGTGTTCAACGTCTTTTGGATAATGTTTTTAATATCAATGAAAATAATAATTATTTAAAGGCAAATTATACTGGTTCATACTTGGTTAACATGCTCTACTATAACTCAAAAAAATTAGCACTTAAATCTCAGCTTTATATAATGACATCGCCAAGGATTACTGACGTTTATCAACTTTACTACAAATCTAACGATCTTGCTTATGGTGATACCATTTTTTTAACATGCATTGTGACCCACTTAAAGGCAGGCAATACCAGCAGCGATCAGCAAGAAAGGGCTGTGGCGGCTCAACAAATAATGTCTTTTATAAACAACCAAAATCTTAAGGGAAACATTCTTTTAATGGGCGATTTTAATGTTTATTATGCTAGCGAAACTGCATTCCAAACATTTATTACTGAAACAACAACAGGTGTTCGTTTCTTTGATCCAGTAAATGCAATAGGAAATTGGCAGAACAACCCATCATTTGCACCCTACCATACTCAATCTACCCACATAAATGATGATAATGCTTGCACCTCGGGTGGAGGAATGGATGATCGTTTTGATTTTATTCTTACAACAGAATCTGTAATTGATGGCTCTCTGGGTCTTCGTTATATTGACAATACATACTGGGCTTTCGGTCAGGATGGCAATAGGTTTAATCAGTCTTTGATTTCTCCTCCAAATTACAGCTTACCAGCTAATATTATCAACTCTCTCTACAATATGTCTGACCATTTACCTGTTGTGCTTAAACTTTATATAGACACTGAGCTATCGAGCAATACTAATTACTATGCTTCAAACTTGTATAAAGTAACTAATCCCTTTAACGAAACTTTAGGTATTTGGAAAAAAGGACAAATTTCTGAAAAGGTTACTATTCAAATTATAAACATTTTGGGAACTACAGTTTACGAAGATACCATTGTTCTTTATCCAGGAGAAAGACACAGCATACCATCCAATAACTTGAAACCGGGAATATATCTTCTTGTAATTAAAGGTCTTAAAACAAAAGAAGTGAAAAGAATTGTTAAACAGTAAGCCATGCGTTATCTGTTACTTTCCATATTTTTTCTTTTATTTATCAGTCCTCTTACTGCGCAGTACTACATTGCCGGACAAGAACCTGATACAGTAAAGTGGTATCAGCAAAAAACTCCATATGGAAAGGTTATATTTCCTTCACAATCTGACACAATTGCTCTTTACTTCAATAATTACATGATGTATGCATGGGACAAAGTTCCCTCTTCCTTAGATCATTACCCCAAGCCCTTTCCCCTTGTTATTCATCCAAATAGCATTCTATCAAATGGATTTGTAACCTGGGCTCCAAAAAGAATGGAGATTATTTCTCAACATGACTTAAATGCTTCTCCCGAACCTTGGCTTTTAACTCTTTCGCTCCACGAAACTCGTCATATTGTTCAGGTTGACAAATTGAACAAAGGTGTTTTTCGTGTTGGAACCTTTATCTTTGGAGAACAAGGCATAGCTCCTGCTGTTGCATTGGTTCCGCTTTGGTTCCTTGAAGGGGATGCCGTTTACACAGAAACAGAGCTTTCGTTCGGAGGTCGAGGCAGACAAGCTTCTTTTTACCAACACTTTAGAACCCATTTACTGCATTATGGTCGTAGTAATTATTCATACGATAAATGGTTAATGGGTTCCTATAAAAATCATATTCCAAATCATTATCAGTTTGGATATCTGATGGTAGGATATGGTAACTTAAAGTTTGAGTCAAATATTTGGGCAAAATCACTAGATCATGTTACTAAACGCCCATACTCATTTTTTCCTTTTTACTTTAGCATAAAAAAAGAAACTGGTTTGTCGAGGAAAAAGTTCTTTTTTGAAGCATTAAACTACCTTGATTCTACCTGGAGAAATAATGTACTAAATGCAGAAATTGATTCTCTAAATCATATAATTATTTGCAACAAAAACTACAATGAGTACAGGTATCCAAGCATGGTAAACGACTCAATTTTGATTGCTCTAAAACACACCCTGACTAAACCTAATGCTATTGTTGCTTATCACATGAAGAACGAGCAAGAAAAAGTTTTGCACACTCCTGGTTTGATTATCGATAGAGTATCATATAGCAATGGTTCCTTGTATTGGTCTGAATTTCGTTCCCATTTTCGCTGGGAATACCTAAACTATTCTGAAATATGGCGTTATAGCTTAGACTCAAAAAAGGCGACCAGAATAACCAAACAATCAAGGTTTTTTAATCCAGTTGCCATGGATAACGGAACTATTCTTGCCATTGAATACAATTTAAATGGTAAATCTAGTATTGTTGCGTTATCGCCTTTTGGGTATCCTGTTGCTAATTATATCTTTCAAACAACATTGGAGCCTAAAGAAATAACGGTTGGATCAGAAACTGAATTTTTTGTTCGGGCATCTTCACCTAACGGTACAATAATTTTAAAATTCGTTTCAATTGATAGCCCACCAGACACAATAATGGGACCTATTTTTCGAGATATTTCAAATATATACTTTTATAATGATCGTATTGTCTTCACAATGACCAATAATGGTAAAGAAGATATCTTTTTATATGATATAAATGCAAAAAAATATAGTCTGATTGGCAATTCTATGTTTGGGCTTACTAATCCTTCAATATATAATGATCGAATAATTGCCTCATATTGGGACGAAACAGGATTATACCCAGCTTCTTTCCCCCAAAAAAAGGCTAACGATGAATTTGAGAAAGAAAACTCATCAAAAGGGCTTTTCAACGAGGGATCTGACATTGGCTTATCTTCTCTTGCGGTAAGGAATTTTGATAATTATATTCAACAAAATCAGCCAAAAAGGTACTCAAAAGCAAAGAATATTCTTAGATTTCACAGTTGGGCTCCATTCTACTTTAACCCATTCAGTGCTATGGATGGCGATTTTAATGCTTATCCAGGAGTTTCTGTCTTTTCACAGAACCTAACAAGCACTCTTGCCACATCTTTAGGATGCTCCTACAACGAAACTCATGGCGGTCACGCTAACATTCATTGGATGGGCTGGTTTCCAATAATCACTTTGAGCATGGATTTTGGTAATGTGTATCCAAGAATTATTCAAGGACCTTTGGCAGAAGAATATGAAAATCCCAGAAATGACCATAATCTTGAAACTAGTTTAAATGTTAGGTTTCCTTTCCGATTATCATCAGGGAGATTCTTTTCTCAGTTTAGTCCAGGTATAAAGTATCTATTAAATAACACATGGCTATGGGACTATAAAAGAAATTATTATGAGAAATATTATGATAATTTGGAAATATACTTATCCTATTACAGTTTAAGTCGCATGGCTCACAGAGACATTAGGCCCAGATTGGGCTTTTCACTTTATTCAGGACTCTCATATTCCCCCTTAATAAAACATTTAAAGGGTAATAATTTTGTTGCAAGAGGGCGTTTATATTTACCTGGTATAGGAGTAAACCATAGTGTTCTAATAACAGGACAAGCGGAGAAGGAATGGGTAACCGGTTATATCTTTCCATCACGATTAATGTTTCCAAGAGGCCATGAGGCTGCTATAAACAAAGGCCTTAATTCAATAAGCATTGACTATTCCTTGCCCTTATTATATCCCGATTTTCCCTTGGGTCCAATCGTTTATTTCAAGAGATTTTTTGCAAATATGTTTTTTGATTATGCCGACATTGATGGATACATAAAGACTGACGGAAATCTTTCTGCCCATAAATATTCTTTGAAATCTACCGGAGTTGAAATATATTCAGATGCTAATTTCTTTCGCACTCGTTACGAATTACGATTTGGCTATAGGCTCGGAGTCACCATTCCTCACAATGCCTTTTTTCACGAATTTTTAATTTCCATCAGCCCTAGTTCTCTTTTTGGACACATTCCAAAAATTGACTATGTATTATTTAAATAATTAATTGAGATAATCATTCTATTAATTTAATTACTATGAATATAGACTCTTCATACATCAATGAACAAAAAAAACAAATCCGAAAAACAGTAAAAGAACATAAATCGAAATTTGACATTAATCTTTCTGAAATAGCCTCAAATAAGATATTTGGGGAATTAGAAAAATTGCCCGAATTCTTTAATGCCAAGACCGTACTGGCCTATTGGTCTCTTGCAGATGAAGTAAACACCCACACTTTTATTAATAATTGGTATAAAACAAAACGGTTCTTGCTACCTTTGGTAATTGGCTCTGAATTGGAACTTAGGGTTTTTAGTGGCATTCAATCAATGAGCAAAGGACCTTCGTTTGGTATCATGGAACCAATAAATGGTGATGTTGTCAGTATAGAAGAGGTGGATTTTGCCATTATTCCTGGGGTTGCTTACGACCTCCGTGGAAATAGGCTAGGACGTGGCAAGGGTTATTATGACAAGTTACTAAGCAATAAGAGTATATTCAAGATAGGCATTTGTTTTGCGTTTCAAGTTTTCCCTCAAATACCTGTTGACCGGTTTGATATTCCTGTGGACAAAGTTATTTTTGCTTAAATAGCTTAATATGAAAAGATTTTGTTTAATAATTACAATTAATATTGCATACCTATTGGGGGGATTCTCACAACCACCATTTGGTTACTACTCTGGAACTGAAGACTTAATTGGCGAAGAACTATTAGTTGAACTTCATAATATTATCAAGGATCACACACAAATATCCTACACTGATTTATGGGATGCGTTTTTTTATACTGATCAAAGAGATGATGGAAAGGTATGGGATATGTACTCATCGTGTAATTTCATTTTCTTTGAAGATCAGGATACCGGAACAGGAGGCACTTCTGAATGTGATGTTTATAATAGGGAGCACTCGTTCCCCCGGAGCTGGTTTGGAGGTGCAATCGCACCCATGAACTCTGACCTCTTTCATATATATCCTACAGATAAAAAGGTAAATGCTGTTAGGGATAACTACCCTTATGGTAACGTGGGTAGCGCATCTTACACTTCAAGCAATGGGAGTAAACTGGGAACATCTTCTATGCCTGGGTTTTCGGGAATTGTATTTGAACCAATAGATGAATATAAAGGTGATTTTGCTCGCTCATACTTCTATATGGCCACGCGTTACTACAATCAAATCCACACATGGAGTTCAGAAATGCTAAACGGAACACAATATCCTGCATTTACCGACTGGGCCATAAATGTGCTTCTTGAGTGGCATCAATTGGACCCTGTTAGTTCAAAAGAAATTGATAGGAACAACACCATTTATGAAGAATACCAATTCAATAGAAACCCATTTATTGATAATCCAACATTTGCCAATTTAATTTGGGCTGATGAACCTACTCCGGTAATAATTACTAGCACTCCCGATACTCAAGTAGATGTTTATGAATACTATACTTATTCTATTGTTGCAACGGGTGGAATAAATAACATATCTTTTATCTGTAACCAAAAGCCTGAATGGCTTGATTTTCAACAAACAGGTAATGGGTTGGCTCTCTTGTCAGGGACTCCCTTAATTGACGATATTGGCGATCATGTCGTTTCCATTCTTGCAACCGATGGTACGACTTCAGATATTCAGGAGTTTGTTGTTAATGTGTTGGGCAATACAACTCCTGTTGTTTTTACAAGCAATCCAATAACAACAATAACTGCATACGAAAACTATACCTACAATATTTTGGCCATTGGCCACAACTTGGCAACAATTACAATTACTTGTTCTGAAAAACCCGAATGGATGACTTTTGAGCAAACGGGCAATGGAATAGCACAACTAATGGGATTCCCCACATCCTCAGATATCGGCAATCATTCTGTTTCTCTTTTGGCAACTGATGGTTTATCTTTTGATCATCAAGAATTTGAGGTGTTGGTTGCTGAACCCAATATCTCCTTTTTAACCATACCGGAAACATTTGCCAAAGTAGGAGAGCCTTATGAGTATTTTATTTCTGTAGAAATTGTAGAAAATCCTTCTGCACAGGTATCGATTAGCTGTAACGAAAAACCTGATTGGCTAACTTTTTCTTCGGTAGAATTCAACGAAGCTATGCTTTTGGGAACCCCTAGTTTACAAGATATTGGAAATCATTATGTAGAATTAGCAGCAATATTTGAAGATTTTGTTGAAGTTCAATCGTTTAACATTTTTGTTTTTGAACATGGAACCATGCTTGACTACGTCGAAACCTTTGAAAACATACCCGAAAGTAGTCCAGAATATGAGTCTCAATATTGGGTTGGAGATAATGATTTTGAATGGTTTGCCACAAGTGCACGTACAGATCAATCTCTTGACGGAAGAGCAATCTGTTTAGAAGATCAAGGAGAGCCATTTATTGAATCTCAATTACTCACAGGAGGTTGCAACAAGATATCATATATCTTTCAACAAAAATTTGATGGAAGCGATGGGGCTATCTCCCTATTTATTAACGATCTTCAAATCGGGAATCCAGTTGTTGCTTCCCCAGAAATATTTGTTGCAGAATTTGATAATATTGGGGTTACTGGTAGTTTCACCATAAAATTATTAAGTAACGGTAGCACAGCAATTGCAATTGACAACTTATCCTGGGAGTCTTTCTCATCGTCAGTTCCACCAGAAATCATTAACGTTTCTCACTCTCCTCAAAACCCATCAAGCGGAGATGAAGTTATTATTATGGCAGAGGTAATATCGGATAATGAAATAGAGTCGGTTTCAATTATATGGGGAACATTAAGTGAATACCTTACAGAAAATCAACCGATGCTTTATTCTGATGGTTTCTATACGGGGAACATAATTATTCCTGACAATGCTATTCAAATATATTATCAAATAAAAGCTATTGATAATTTGGGGTTATTAACTTTATCAGAAGTTTTTGAGATAAGCATATACCAAAATCAACCTCCAGTTATTGGCAATGTTGAATTTTTCCCCATTAATCCAAATGAAAATCAAGGTGTTTCTGTACGGGCAATGGTCTATGACCCCGAACTCGATCCTTTTATTGTTTACTTAAAATGGCAAATCAATGATCAGGCTGTTGAAGATAGCATACAAATGGCTGATCAATCTGGTTATTATGTATGTACAATTCCCTCTAATCCTGCTGGATCTGTAATTGATTTTCAGGTTTTTGCAAAAGACGACAAGGGAGCCATTGGCACATCTTCTATTTATTCCTATACCGTTTCCCCTGATACTAAAGTTGATGGTTTTTATGAAAAGAGATTATTATTATTTCCAAATCCTACTCAAGGGAAAATCTATATAACAGCCGAATTTAATGACCCTCTAGCAATTGATATCTATAGTATTACAGGGAATTCATTAATATCTTTAAAACACAATGAACAATTAGGGTTAATTGAAGTTGATCTTGGATCCTTGGCTAAAGGCTTCTATATCGTAAAAATTTCTTTAAACGGTAATTTTAAAATATACAAGGTTGTTAAAGAATAACAACATCTTATTTGCAATATAATCTTTGTAAAACAATAAAAGCCCAGAAAAACTGGGCTTTTATTGTTTTTGTCTTTATCATTGTTTATTTACAGCCATCATAAGCCCATTTCACCAAGGATGCTCCCCAGGTAAAACCTGCACCAAAGGTTGCAATAATTACATTATCTCCTTTCTTCAATTTTGATTCCCATTCCCATAAACACAAAGGAATTGTTGCGCTTGTCGTGTTACCAAAGCGTTCAATATTAATCATTACTTGCTCTTTCTTAATCCCCATACGTTTAGCAGTTGCTTCAATGATCCTCATGTTAGCTTGATGGGGTACCAACCAAGCTAATTCCTTGGGAGAAATATTATTGCGGTGCATCATTTCAACAGCAGTATCAGCCATATTTGAAACTGCAGCTTTAAAAACGGGTTGACCTTCTTGGTATATAAAATGTTGACGCTTTGCTACAGTTTCAAATGAGGCAGGGTACATCGAACCTCCGGCAATCTGATGCAAATGTTTCCTTCCCGAACCATCAACTTTCATGATTGAATCTACAACACCCAACCCTTCATAATTTGGTTCCAACATAACTGCACCCGATCCATCACCAAATATTGGGCAGGTTGCTCTATCTGTATAGTCTGTAATTGAAGACATCTTATCAGCACCAACAACAATCACCTTTTTATGACTACCAGACTCAACAAATTTTGAACCTGTAACCAATGCATATAGAAAACTTGAACATCCAGCATTCATATCATATCCAAATGCATTGGTAATTCCGCATTTATCGCTAATAATATTGGCTGTTGCCGGAAACTGCATGTCGGGCGTAACCACACCACAAATCAACATATCAACCTCTTCTGGCCGTGTGTTGGTTTTGCGTAACAAATCGTTAACAGCATGCATTGCCATGTCGCTGGTGCCCTTTCCTTCTCCCTTTAATATTCTTCGCTCCTTGATTCCAATTCTTGTCATGATCCACTCATCAGTGGTATCAACCATTTTGCTCAATTCATCGTTGGTAAGAATATAATCAGGAACGTATCCTGCAATGCCAGTAATAGCAGCTGTAAGCTTTCCCATTAGTTAAAGGCTTCTTTAAATTTTTCGCAAAGATTTGAACTAATCACAATTCTTGTTTGCAGTATCATGTTCATTATTGCTCTGGCATTTGAAATACCATGCCCAATTACTACGGGGGCATTAACCCCTAAGATGGGTGTTCCTCCGTAATTTTCAAAGTTGAATTGCTCGAAAAAGGGATCGGATA